>JADZDN010000251.1 GCA_020851015.1 Alphaproteobacteria bacterium
ACACGCTCGGGCCGGGCATCCGCGTGTTCTCGGTCATCAACTACGCGAAGTACGACGGCAACGACACGGCGACCGAGGAATCCACCGGCATCGCCTGGTCAACCGGCTTCCGTCTCAGCTTCTAGTCGCATCCAAGCGACACCCATCGATCGGGGCGGGCCTTCGGGTCCGCCCCTTTTCTTTTCGCCATCCGCAACACAGGCGGGAGGGCCGCATGATCGTCGACGAGCGCACCTACACGCTTTACCCCGGCAAGGTGGCGGAGCTGTTCAAGCTATACGAGGCCGAAGGGATGCCCGTGCAGACCCGCATCCTTGGCCGGATGATCGGGTTCTTCCAGACCGAGATCGGCACGCTCAACCAGATCGTCCACCTCTGGGCGTATGACAGCTTCGAGGAACGCCAGCGCCGCCGCACGGCGCTGTTCCAGGACCAGCAGTGGCTCGCCTACATGGCAAAGGCGCGGCCGCTGCTGATGAAGATGGAAAACCGCATCCTGGTGCCGGCGCCGTTCTCGCCGATCCGGTAGCGCTCAGCGCGCCGCGCCCTGCTGCTTCTTGATGGCGGCCGCGCGGATCTCCGACAGCGACGCGCGGGTGGTCAGCACCTCGGGATCGACCTTCAGCTCGATCACCGCGACCTTGCCGCTCGATGCCGCGCGCTGGAACGCTGCGGCGAACTGGTCCGTGCGCTCGACCGTCTCGCCATGGCCGCCGAAGGCCCGCGCCAGCGCCGCGAAATCCGGGTTGACCATGTCGGTGCCCGACACCCGGCCCGGATAGTTGCGCTCCTGGTGCATGCGGATCGTGCCGTAAATGCCGTTGTTGAAGACGATCACGACGAAGGCCGCGCCGAACTGCACGGCGGTGGCGAGTTCCTGCACCGTCATCATCAGGCAGCCATCGCCGGCGAAGCACACGACCTGGCGATGCGGCTGCGCGAGCTTTGCCGCCACGGCCGCCGGCAGGCCATAGCCCATCGATCCGCTGGTCGGCGCCAATTGCGTGCGGAACCGCCGGAAGCGGTAATAGCGATGCGCCCAGGTGGCGTAGTTGCCGGCGCCGTTGGTGATGATCGCGTCGGCCGGCAGGTTGTCCGACAGGTGCTTGACCACGGCCGACAGGTCGATCGCGCCGGGCGTGGGGCGCGGCTTCGATTCCTCGATATAGTCGGCGCGCGCCGCCTTGGTCCAGGCCGCCCAGCGCCCCGGATCGCCGACCGGCTCCAGCGCGGCGAGCGCCCGGGCCGCCGCGATCGGCGAGGCGACGATGCCGAGATCGGCCTGCCACACCCGTCCGATCTCGTCGGGATCGGGATGGACATGGACGACGGTCTGCTTCGGGCGCGGCAGGTCGAACATGGCGTAGCCGTCGGTCACCACATCGCCCAGCCGCGTGCCCAGCGCCAGGATCAGGTCGCAGTCGCGGGCGCGCTTGATCGCCGTCGCCGGCATGCCGACGCCGAGGAAGCCGGCATAGCCGGCGTAGTCGCTGTCGACATAATCCTGGCGGCGAAAAGTCGTGAAGACGGGAAGCCCGTTGCGCCCGGCGAATCGCTTGGCGTCGGCGGCCGCCTCGACGCTCCAAACGCCGCCGCCGACGACCAGGAGCGGCCGTTCGGCCTTGGCCAGAAGATCGCGCAGCGCCGCCAGTTGCGCCGGCGCGGGCTCGGCCTGGGCGCCGCGCGACGGCGCGGCGTCGGCGACCTGGGCCAGGTCGGTCAGCATGTCCTCGGGCAAAGCCAGCACGACCGGCCCCGGCCGGCCGGACGTGGCGATCTGATAAGCGCGGTTCACGTATTCGGGGATGCGCGCGGCGCTGTTGATCTGGGCCACGAACTTCGCCGTGCCGCCGAACATCTGCTTGTAATCGACTTCCTGGAAGCCTTCGCGGTCCACGGTCTGGCTGTCGACCTGGCCGATGAACAGGATCATCGGCGTCGAGTCCTGCGCGGCGACGTGCAGGCCAGAAGATGCGTTGCTGGCGCCCGGGCCGCGGGTGACGAAGCAAATGCCGGGCTTTCCGGTCAGCTTGCCGTGCGCTTCCGCCATCATGGCGGCGCCGCCTTCCTGGCGGCAGACGATGGTGCGGATCTGCTGGGTGTCGTGCAGCGCGTCGAGCCCGGCCAGGTAGCATTCGCCGGGGACGCAGAAGGCGGTCTCGGCGCCGTTCAGGGCCAGCGCGTCGACCAGGATGCGGCCGCCCGTGCGTTTCAGTGCCTCGTTGCTCATCGCGGGCGCGCCCCCCGGCCGGTCATTCGCCGACCGCGTTCAGGTAAAGGTCCAGCAACTCGTCCTGCTCGGCCCGGTCGGCCTTGTCCATCTTCCGGATGCGGATGACCTGGCGGATGATCTTGACGTCGTAGCCGGCGCTCTTGGCCTCCGAGAACACTTCCTTGATGTCGCCCGCCAGCGCCTGCTTCTCCTCCTCCAGCTTCTCGATCCGCTGGATCAACGATTTCAAGCGCCCCGCGTCGACGCCGCCCGAACCCTTCTTCGCTGCCATTTGCCCGGTCCCGCCCTCGTGAAATGCCGTTGCGGCGCGGGACCATAGCGGTGGCGGCGGCGGCCGCGCAAGCGCGCGCCTGTGAATTCCGTGGGTGGATTGCCCAGGGCCTAGTGTTTGTGCCCCTTCGCGGATTCCTGGAATTTCCGCAGCTGCTCGGGCGTGGCTTCCCTGGCGTATTTCTTCTTCCACGCGTCATAGGGCATGCCGTAGACCGCTTCGCGCGCCTGCGGGTCGGTCATGGACAGGCCGCGCGCCTCCGCCTCCGCCAGATACCATTTCGACAGGCAGTTGCGGCAGAACCCGGCCAGGTTCATCAGGTCGATGTTCTGCACGTCGGTGCGCTGGCGCAGGTGGTCGACCAGGCGGCGGAACGCGGCGGCTTCCAGCTCGGTTCTGGTCTTGTCGTCGGGCTGCATCGGCACTCTCCCAGGTCACAAGCAACGGGCCTGGCCGTTAATGTAGGCGGATCAACGCGATATGATAAGTCCCCCTGAAGCCCGCGGCGCGAGCGCGGCAATTGGAGCCGCCTTGGCCCCCGTGCTATGGTCCGGGCGATTTCCACCGCCAACCCCACTTTGACAGCGGGCCACCCGGGTGCAGGGCTCTCCCATCGGCAAGATCGGCCTCGACCAGTCCACGCGCGTGCTGATGCGCCGCCTGCTGGTCGACCATGTGCGGCCGCACTGGCTGCGGCTGGCGCTGGCCGGGCTGTGC
>JADZDN010000252.1 GCA_020851015.1 Alphaproteobacteria bacterium
ATGTCTGGTACATCTCGCGCATGAACATGGCGCGCGACAAGGTGTTCTGGATCGGCCATCCCGTCGCGGCCATCGCCGCCGTGGACCCGCATGTCGCCGAGGCCGCGCTGGCGCTGATCGAGGTGGAGTACGAGGTGCTGCCGCCGGTCATGACGCTCGACGACGCCCTGCGCCCCGGCGCGCCGGTGCTGCACGCCCACAACTTCACCAAGGGCGTCGAGCCGAAGCCGCGCGCGCCGTCAAACATCGGCGCCCGCACCGTGCTTGGCCGCGGCGACGTGGCGCGCGGCTTCGCCGAATCCGACGTCATCGTCGAGCGGCGGCTCACGATCGATGTCGCGCACCAGGGCTATATCGAGCCGAACGCCGTGGTGGCGCAGGTCGAACCGGGCGGCATGACGACGGTCTGGGCGTCGACGCAGGGCTCGTTCACGCTCGAGATCCAGCTCGCGGCGATCCTGGGCATTCCGCAGTCCCGGCTGAAGGTGGTGCCGCTGGAGATCGGCGGCGGCTTCGGCGGCAAGATCTACGCCCATATCGAGCCGGCCGCCGTGGTGCTGGCGCGCAAGTCGGGCCGACCGGTCAAGATCGTGCTGAGCCGCGAAGAGGTGATGGTCGGCACCGGTCCCGCGTCCGCCGCGCGGATCGACGTCAAGGTCGGCGCGGCGCGGGACGGCAGGCTGAAGGCGATCCAGGCGCGGTTCTATTTCGACGCCGGCGGATTTCCCGGCGTGTCGACGACGCTGCAGATGCAGGCCTGCGCCAATCCCTACCAGTGCGACAATCTCGACCTCGAGGGCTACGACGTCGTCACCACCAAGCCGCGGGGCGAGGCCTATCGCGGCCCCGGCGGACCGCAGGTCGCCTTCGCGATGGAGCAGGCGATGGACGAGGTGGCCCAGCGCCTCGACCTCGATCCGCTGGCGTTCCGGCGCCTGAACGCCTCGGTCACCGGCAGCCCGATGGTGATCGGCACGCCCTTCCCGACGATCGGGCTGACCACGATCCTCGACCGCGTGGCCCGGCACTCCTGCTGGACCGACAAGCTGGCGGATGGCCGGAACCCGCGCGGGCGCGGCATGGCGCTCGGCTATTGGCGCGGCACGTCGATGACCTCGGCCTGCCATGTCGCGCTCTCGGGCGACGGCCGGCTGATGGTGACGATGGGGGCGGTCGACATCTCGGGCACCCGCACCTCGATGGCGCAGATCGCGGCCGAGGAGTTCGGCTTCGATATCGCCGACGTGCATGTCCAGATGGGCGACACCAAGTCGGTCGGATTCACCCAGCTCTCCGCCGGCAGCCGGGTCACCCGCACGATGGCGGCCGCCGTTCACGAGGCCTGCCAGGACGCGATCGCGCAATTGAAGACGCGGGCCGCCGCGCAGCTGCAGTGCACGCCCGCCGACATCGTCTATGCCGAGCGCGAGTTCCGCGTGAACCGCCCCGGCGGCGCGTCGATCCCGCTCGCCGTGCTCGCCCGCGCGACGATGCTCGACGGCGCCATCGTCGGGCGCGGTGTGTCGACCCGCCTGCCGCTGGGCGTCGAGTTCGGCGCCCATGTCTGCGACCTCGAGGTCGATCCCGGCACCGGCCAGGTGACGATCCTGCGCTACACCGCGTTCCAGGATGTGGGCCGCGCGATCAATCCGCCCTCGGTCGAAGGCCAGATCGAGGGCTCGGTCGCCCAGGGGCTGGGCTGGGCGCTGACCGAGGGCTTCGACTACGACGCCACCGGCCGGCTGCGCAACGCCAACCTGCTGGACTACCGCATCCCGACGGCGCTCGACGTGCCGCCGATCGAGACGGTCATCATCGAGACGGCCGTGCCCGGCGTGCCCTACGGGCTGCGCGGCGTCGGCGAGGTGCCGATCGTCCCGCCCGGCGCCGCCGTGGCCAACGCCATCGCGCGCGCGACCGGTAAGCGCCAGGCGGCGATGCCGATGACGCCGGAGCGCGTGCTGCGAAGCCTGCGCGGCGAGCGCTTCGGCAAGGTGTGACGACGGCCGCTAGGCTTTCAACTCCGCGATCGCCTCGCGCCAGATCGCGAGGGTGCGGTCGATGTCGGCCTGGTCGTGGGCGAGGCTGACGTAGTACTTCGTCTCGCCCTTCATGATGCCCTTGGCGCGCAGGAGCTGGTTGAATCGCGCTGCCATGGCCTTGTCCGACTTCAGCGTGTCGCGATAGTCGCGGATCGGCTCGTCGGTGAAAAAGATGTCGAACAGCGGCGGCTCGCCGAGCACCTGGGCCTTCAGCCCCGCCTGCTTGATGAGCTGCGACAGCCCGTCCATCAGGGCGCGCCCGGTGGCGAAGACCCGCGCGTAGGCGCCCGGCTGCTTCAGCACCTCGAGCGTCGCCAGGCCCGCGACGGCGGCGACCGGATTGCCCGACAGCGTGCCGACCTGCATCAGGTAGTCCTCGTCGTCCACCGCCAGCTTGTCGAAATGGGCCATGATGTCGGCGCGGCCGGCGATCGCCGCCAGCGCGTAGCCGCCGCCGATGATCTTGCCCAGCGTGCAGAGGTCCGGCTTGACGCCGTAGTATTCCTGCGCCCCGCCATAGGCGAAGCGGAAGCCGGTCACGACTTCGTCGAAGATCAGCGGAATGCCGTGCTCGGCGGTGATGCGGCGCAGCGCCTGCAGGAAGCCGGGCTTGGGCGGCAGCAGGCGCTGGAACGGCTCGATGATCACGCCGGCAAGCTCGTCCTTGTACTCGCGGATCACACTTTCGGTCATCTCGATGTCGTTGAAGGCCGCGACCAGCATCTCGTCCTGCACGCTCTTGGGGATGCCGGCGGAATCGGGCGTCGGCCGCGGGAAGTTGCCCGGTCGCTTGGGCGCCAGCGACATCAGCGCGTAGTCGCTCATGCCGTGATAGCCGCCCTCGAACTTCAGGATCTTGTCGCGCCGGCGGAAGGCGCGCGCCGCGCGCATGGCGTAGAGATCGGCCTCGGTGCCCGAGC
>JADZDN010000253.1 GCA_020851015.1 Alphaproteobacteria bacterium
CGAACATCGCCGGCGTCAGCCGGCCGGTATTCGTGTTGTAGCGCGAGCAGTGGTAGCTGTCGGCCAGCAGCAGCCCATTCGAAAGTTCGTGCTGCGCGCCATGGCGGAACTTGAAGGCCGAGGAGCGCAGCCCCAGGGCCGTCAGCACCGCGCCATGCGCGATGCTGCCGAGCGACAGGATCACCTGGAGGCGCTTCAGCCCGGCGATTTCCAATGTGAGGAAGCTTCGGCAACTGGCGACCTCACCGCCAGTCGGCTTGTTCTCGGGCGGCACGCAGCGCACCGCGTTGGTGACGCGGCAGTCCACAAGCTCCAGGCCGTCGTCGGGCCGCTCGTCGTAGGTGCCGCGCGCGAAGCCGAATTTGAGCAGCGTGGCGTAGAGAAGGTCGCCCGCCCAGTCGCCGGTGAAGGGACGTCCCGTGCGGTTGGCGCCGCGTAGTCCCGGGGCCAGGCCTACGATCAACAGGCGCGCGTCCTCGCCGCCAAACGCGGCTACCGGGGAATTGTGCCAGTCCGGGAACGCGGCCCGGTTGGCAAGGCGGAAGGCGACCAGACGCGGGCAGCGCGGGCAGTGCGCGTCCGGGGCTTCGATGGTGGCGGGCACAGGCGCTGGCGGAAGCGTCAGCCGCGCCGGAAGCGCCCGCCCTGGCCGCGATTGGGATAGGACACGCGCTCGCCGCCGCCGTAGCCCCCGCGGTCCGCATAGCCGCCGCGGTCGCTATAGGGACGCTGTTCGACGTAGCCGGCGTCGTCCTCCATGGCGACGTTGCCGAGGTTGTCCTCCTCGCCGTCCTCGTAGTCCTCGCCGTCCTCGTGGCCCTGGTCGGGCTGCATCGCCTCGCGCTGCGCGTCGCGCTGGGCCTCGCGATTGGGGTCGCGCGCGCGCGCGATTTCCGGCGCCAGGTCCTGCAATTCGACGAAGACGTCGGCCTGCCGGCGCAGCTCGTCGGCGATCATCGGCGGCTGCGAGCGGATGGTGCTGACCACGGTGACGCGCAGGCCCTTGCGCTGCACGGCCTCGACCAGCCGGCGGAAGTCGCCGTCGCCCGAGAACAGCACGACATGGTCGATGTGCGGCGCCATCTCCATCATGTCGATCGCCAGCTCGATGTCCATGTTGCCCTTCACCTTGCGGCGGCCCATGGAATCGGTGAATTCCTTCATCGGCTTGGTGACCATCATGTAGCCGTTGTAGTCCAGCCAGTCGATCAGCGGCCGGATCGGCGAATACTCCTGCTCCTCGGCCAGCGCGGTGTAGTAGAAGGCGCGCACCAGCCTTCCCTTGCCGGACAGCAGCGCCAGCAGGCGGCGGTAGTCGATGTCGAACCCGAGCGAACGGGCCGCCGAATAGAGGTTGGCTCCGTCGATGAATACGGCGACGCGTTCGGCCTGATGGAAGCTGAGCTGCATGGAGCGATCCTGTCTCCGTGGGTGGTCCGTGGTTCGGCGCGGCGGCGCCGCAGTTCGAAAATCCAGACCGGCGCTTGGCGCCGGTCAGGGCCGCCATCCGGGAAGGGGGCGGCCGGCTAGATTATGCGCGGGCGTTTATCACGATTCGACAATGTCTTAACAGCATTTTCTTCCGCGGCTAGTAAGCTTCGGCAGGGCTTGCCAAGCGCCGACACCCTCCCTATATTCGCGCGCCTTCCGTTAGTCCAGGGGCCGTCCCGGGCCTGCCTTCCGCCTCCCGGCGGCAAGGCGGCCGGAAGCCGCCGGCCCCGTCGATGGAGCGTGGAGAAGCATGGCCCGTGTAACCGTCGAAGATTGCGTCCTCAAGGTCCCGAACCGGTTCGAACTGGTGATGCTTGCGGCCCAGCGGGCGCGCGACGTCACTTCGGGCGCGCAGATCACGGTCGAGCGCGACCGCGACAAGAATCCCGTGGTGGCGCTGCGCGAGATCGCCGACGAGACGATCGACCTGGACACGCTGCGCGACGGCCTGATCCGCGGTCTGCAGAAGCATGTCGAGGCCGACGAGCCGGAGGAGGACGCCATCGACACGCAGATGGGCGAGAACCTGCTGGGCTCGATCGCCGAGAACCCCGCCGCGGCCGGTGTCCGCAACGAGGAGCTCGACGAGGAAGAGATGCTGATCGACGGCACCGATACCGGCGAGGAAGCGGCGCCCGAACCCAAGGAATAGTTCCAGGTCCCTTCCGGGCCGTCTCCGGCGCGTGGGCCGGCCGGCTGACGTCATTCACCCGCCATGCGCCCCGCGCGGCCGGCCCCCTGCCGGTCGCGGTTTGTCAGATCGCCGGTTCGTGCCTAAATTCCTGAATGGACAGGAATTGCACGGACCCGGCATGACTGCATGATCCGGCAGTACGAGTTGGTCGAGCGCGTCAAATCCTACGACCCCGGCGTCGACGAGGAAGCGCTCAACCGCGCCTATGTCTACACCGTCAAGGCGCACGGCACCCAGCGGCGCGCCTCGGGCGACCCGTACTTCTCCCATCCGGTGGAGGTCGCGGGCATCCTCAGCTCGATGAAGCTGGACAGCGCCTCGATCATCACCGGCCTCCTGCACGATACGGTCGAGGATACCGAGGCGACGATCGAGGAGATCGAGGAGCTGTTCGGCCAGGACATCGCCCGGCTGGTCGACGGCGTCACCAAGCTGTCGCGCATCGAGCTGCAGTCCGACCAGAGCAAGCAGGCGGAGAACTTCCGCAAGCTGGTGCTCGCGATGTCGGAGGACATCCGCGTGCTGCTGGTCAAGCTGGCCGACCGGCTGCACAACATGCGCACGCTGCATTTCCTGAAGGATACCGACAAGCGCAAGCGTATCGCGCGCGAGACGCTCGACATCTACGCGCCGCTAGCCGAGCGCATCGGCATCCACGAGTGGAAGGACGAGCTGGAGGACCTGGCCTTCGGCGAGATCAACCCGGAAATCCGCCGGTCGATCCTGGCGCGGCTCGACTTCCTGCGCGACAAGAGCTCGAACCTGGTGCAGCAGACGGTCGACGAGCTGAAGCGCACGCTGGCGAATTCAGGCATCGACGCCTGGGTGTCGGGCCGGGAGAAGCGGCCCTACTCGATCTGGCTGAAGATGCAGCACAAGGCGGTGGAGTTCGAACAGCTCTCCGACATCGTGGCCTTCCGCATCGTCGTCAAGACGATCGAGGACTGCTACCGGACGCTGGGCGTGATCCACAATGCCTACCGGGTGGTGCCCGGCCGGTTCAAGGACTACGTCAGCAACCCGAAGGCCAACGGCTACCGCTCGCTGCACACGGCCGTGTTCGGGCCGCAGGGCCAGCGCGTCGAGGTGCAGATACGCAACGCCGAGATGCACGAAGTGGCCGAGTTCGGAGTCGCGGCGCACGGGCGCTACAAGCAGGGCGACATCAAGACCGACGGGCGCCAGTACGCCTGGCTGCGCGAGCTGCTCGACATCCTCGAGCATGCCGCCGGGCCGGAGGAATTTCTGGAGCACACCAAGCTCGAGATGTTCCAGGACCAGGTGTTCTGCTTCTCGCCCAAGGGCGAAGTGTTCGCGCTGCCACGCGGCGCGACGCCGGTCGACTTCGCCTACGCGGTGCACTCGGCGATCGGCGACAATTGCGTGGGCGCCAAGATCAACGGAAGGCTGGTGCCGCTTCGCACGCAGCTCGCCAACGGCGACCAGGTGGAGATCGTCACCTCCAAGGCGCAGACCCCCAACCCGACCTGGGAGCGCTTCGTCGTCACCGGTCGCGCCCGCGCCCGCATCCGCCGCTATGTCCGCACCCAGCAGCGCCAGCAATACATGTCGCTAGGCCGCGAGATCCTGGACAAGGCGTTTCGCCAGGCCGGCGAGCAGGTAACCGAGAAGGCGCTCGATGGCGTGCTCAAGGCTTTCAAGAGTCCGTCGGTCGAGGAGCTCTACGTGCAGGTCGGCGAGGGCCATGTTACCGGCGCCGCGGTCGTCAATGCGGTCTTTCCCGGCCGCAAGGAAAAGGCGGGTACCGCTGCCAAGCCCGCGCGCGCGCCCCGGCGGGCGGCCAAGGCGGCGGACAAGAAGGGCTCGCTGTCGGTGCCCGTCCGCGGACTCATTCCGGGCATGGCCGTGCACTATGCCGGATGCTGCCATCCGCTGCCGGGCGACCGCATCGTCGGCATCGTCACCACCGGCAAGGGCGTGTCGATCCACACGATCGATTGCGAGACCCTGGAGCAATACAACGACCAGCCGGAGCGCTGGATCGACGTCGGCTGGGAGGAGGACGCCACCGACATGCCGCGCGTCGGCCGGATCGACGTGGTGATCGCCAACGAGCCGGGCAGCCTGGGCAATCTCACCACCGCCATCGGCAAGAGCGAAGGCAACATCCACAACCTGAAGATTACAAATCGTTCACAGGACTTCTTCGAGATTCTGGTCGATATCGAGGTGCGCGATGTGAAGCACCTGACCAACATCATCGCCGCGCTGCGCGCGACGCCAAGCATCAACTCGGTCGAGCGGGCGCGGGGCTGACTATTTTGGCAGGAACCCGTCGCGACAGGCGTCATCGAGCGCGAACGGACAGGTCTCGGGGAAGGTTTTGAGAGGGAGTCCCGTCTCGGCCGCAGCCTGGCGGCGCGCGGCTCGATAGGCACGTGCATAGAGGGCCGCCAACTGGGGTTTCAAGCCGGGATTGTCCTCCAGGCGCTCTTCGATGTTGATCCGCTCGCGCACAATCGTGCTGCGCCAGCCGGCGCTCCGCTTGCGGGCCTGGTAGACCCACTTCAGCAGATGGATCAGAAGGACCCGATAGCTCGACTGCAGCGCATGCGCCTGTTCCTTGCCCAAGCTCTCGATCTCCTCGGCCAGGTTCTCCAGGTCCAGGTCGGTGTTGATGCGCTCGGCCCGGGCGCGACGCAGCAGCCCGGCCTGTTCCTGGGTCCAGGCGTAGAAGTCGCTGTCGTACAGCCGGGCGCGATCCTCGCGCAACGCACGCGGTTTGTAGGCCATTCGTGTATGCTACCATGGATAGCTCATGGGCGCGAGGCGCGGCTTGCATGGCTCGGCGGCCCAGCCCATCTGGTGCTATATTCCGCCCGGTAGAAGGGAGCCGCCATGCCGATCAGTCATTTGCGCCTGGGCGTCAACATCGACCATGTCGCCACCATCCGCAATGCGCGGGGCGGCCCGCACCCCGATCCCGTGCGGGCGGCGCGCCTGGCCGCGGAGGCGGGGGCCGACGGCATCACCGCCCACCTGCGCGAGGACCGCCGGCATATCACCGACAGCGATATCGAACGGCTGATGCGCGACATCCGCCTGCCGCTGAACTTCGAGATGGCGGCGACCGACGAGATGCTGGCCATCGCGCTGAAGCATCGCCCGCACGCCGCTTGCCTGGTGCCGGAGCGCCGGGAAGAGCGCACGACCGAGGGGGGGCTGGACGTGGCGCGCGGCCAAGCCCATCTGCGTCGGTACGTCGAAGCGCTCGGCAAGGCGGGCATCCGGGTGTCGATGTTCATCGAGGCCGATCCGCGCCAGCTCGACGCCTCGAAGGCGCTGGGCGCGCCGGTCGTCGAGATCCATACCGGCGCCTACTGCCATGCCGCGCTGCGCTCGGCCGCGGAGGGTGAGCGCGAGCTTGATCGGATCATTGCCGCGGCGGCCCATGCCGCGCGGATCGGGCTGGAATGCCATGCCGGGCACGGCCTCGGCTTCGACACCGTCGCCCCGGTCGCCGCCATCACGTCGATCGCCGAGCTGAACATCGGGCATTTCCTGATCGGCGAGGCGGTGTTCAGCGGGCTGGACAGCGCGATCCGCCGCATGCGCGCGCTGATGGACAAGGCGCGTGCCGATGCGACCGGCGCCCGCAGCGCCTGACACGCGACCGGACGGCGCGATGATCATCGGCATCGGCAACGACGTGATCGACATCGCGCGGATCGAGGAGACGCTGACCCGCTTCGGCCCGCGTTTCGTCGAGCGCATCTTCACGCCGGTCGAACGGGCCAAGTCCGACCGCCGCGCGAATCGCGCCGCCAGCTATGCCAAGCGCTTCGCCGCGAAGGAGGCGTGCTCGAAGGCGCTGGGCACGGGGCTGCGGCGCGGCGTGTTCTGGCGCGACATGGGCGTGGTCAACCTGCCCAGCGGCCAGCCGACGATGGAACTGACGGGGGGTGCGGCCCGTCGTCTGGCGGAGATCACCCCGTCCGGCATGGTAGCGCAGATACACCTGACCATTACCGACGATCACCCGACCGCCCAGGCGATCGTAATCATTTCGGCCGAACTGGCCGTAGCGGAACAAACCTTGACTCTGCCGGCAAGGCACGCCTAGATCAACCGTCCGGGATGAGATGAATGCCAATTAATCAAGAATTCTCAATGACTTCGAAGGACAGCGTGATGTCACGGAAGAGCGCCGGCGGCTGGACCGAGACGGTCAAGACTGTTCTCTACGCCGTCCTTATCGCCGTGGTTGTGCGCACCGTCGCCTTCGAGCCATTCAACATTCCGTCCGCCTCGATGGTGCCGACCCTGCTGATCGGCGACTACCTGTTCGTGTCGAAATACTCCTATGGCTACAGCCGCTATTCGCTGCCGTTCGGCCTGCCGCTGATCCCCGGGCGCGTGTTCAGCGCGCTGCCCGAGCGCGGCGACGTCGCGGTGTTCAAGCTGCCGAAGGACAACAAGACCGACTACATCAAGCGCATCGTCGGGTTGCCCGGCGACCGCATCCAGGTCAAGGGAGGGCTCCTTTACATCAACGACCAGCCGGTGGTGCGTGAACGCATTGCCGACCTGGTCGAAAGCGACGGCTTCGGCAACGAACGGCGGCGCTTCCAGTACATCGAAACGCTGCCGAACGGCCGAAAGCACCGGATCATCGAGGTCAGCGACCGCGAGCCGAACTCCGACGACACCGCCGTCTATCAGGTGCCAAAGGACCATCTCTTCGCGATGGGCGACAATCGCGACAACTCGCTGGACAGCCGCTATATCGCGCAGGTCGGCTACGTGCCGATCGAGAACCTGGTCGGCCGCGCCGAGATGATCTTCTTCTCGACCGACGGCAGCGCAGCCTGGTGGGAGTTCTGGCGCTGGCCGTTCTCGGTCCGCTTCGGGCGGCTCTTCCAGGGAATACAGTGACGCGGCGAACGGGAAAGCCTGCCGACGATCTTTCCGCGCTCGAGTCAGCCCTGGGCCACCGCTTCGCGGACCGGTCGCTGCTGGCGTTGGCGCTGACCCATGCTTCCGCCGGCTCCAACCGGTTCGGCGACAACCAGCGGCTCGAGTTCCTGGGCGACCGCGTGCTGAGCCTGGTGGTGGCCGAGTTGCTCTACCGGCGTTTTCCGGACGAGGAGGAGGGCGCTCTCGCCCGCCGGCATGCCGCCTTGGTGCGCCAGGAGGCGCTGACGGATGTCGCGCGCGCGATCGCGCTAGGCAGCCATCTGCGCGTGGCTGGCGGCGAAGCGGCGGGCAAGCGGCGCGAGGGCGGCGCGGGCGCGCTGGCCGATGCCTGCGAGGCGCTGATCGCCGCGCTCTATCTCGACGGCGGGCTCGAAGTGGCGCGCGCCTTCATCGCCCGGGCCTGGGAGGGCATGGTCACCGCCGACCACAAGCCGCCGCGCGATGCCAAGACCGCGTTGCAGGAATGGGCCCAGGCGCGCGGGGAGCCGTTGCCGCGCTACGCCATCGTGGGTCGCGAGGGCCCCGACCACGAGCCGTTGTTCACGGTCACCGCCACCTTGAAGGACGGGCGCCAGGCGAAGGCCTCGGGCGCCAACAAGCGGGCGGCGGAGCAGGCGGCGGCTGCGGCGCTGCTGGGGCAGATCGGCGCTCCCCAATGACCGCGACGCCAGCGACCGCGAGCGAAGCGCTGGCCGGCACGCGCTGCGGCTTCGTCGCCGTGCTTGGCGCGCCCAACGCCGGCAAGTCGACCCTGGTCAACCGGCTGGTCGGCGCCAAGGTGTCGATCGTCTCGCCCAAGGTTCAGACCACGCGCACCCGCGTGACCGCGATCGGCATGGCGGGAAACGCGCAGATCGTCTTCCTGGACACGCCTGGCATCTTCCAGGGGCCGCGCAAGCGGCTGGAGCGGGCAATGGTCGATGCGGCCTGGCGCAGCGCCAAGGATGCCGACGTGCTGCTGCTGGTGGTCGATGCCGCGCGCAAGCGCATCGACCCCGACACGCGCCAGATTCTCGACGCGCTGCGGGCGAGGGGTCAGAAGGCCGTGCTGGCGCTGAACAAGATCGACCTGGTGCGCAAGGAGACATTGCTCGCCAAGGCCGATGCGCTGTTCCGGAGCGGTGCGATCTCGGATGTATTCATGATCTCGGCGACCGAGGGCGACGGCGTGGACGCGCTGAAGGCGCATCTGGTCGCGCGCCTGCCCCTAGGCCCCTGGCACTATCCGGAGGACCAGCTTACCGACATGCCCGAGCGGCTGCTGGCGGCGGAGGTCACGCGCGAGCAGCTCTTCCTGCGCCTGTACCAGGAGATGCCCTATTCGATCGCGGTCGAAACGGAGACCTGGGAGGAGTTCAAGGACGGCAGCGCGAAGGTCAGCCAGGTGATCTATGTCGAGCGCGAAAGCCAGCGCCCCATCGTTTTGGGCAAGGGCGGCGCTACGATCAAGGCGATCGGCGAGGCCGCGCGGAAGGAACTGCAGGACATTCTCGGCCGCAAGATCCACTTGGCGCTGCGCGTCAAGCAGCGCGAGGACTGGTCGGAATCGCGCGAACTGTACAAGGAGTGGGGCCTGGAGTGGGACGCCTGACCCGGCCCGGCGGCCGCATGATAGAATTCCGCCATGGACTGGATCGACGATGGCATTGTCCTGGGCGCGCGGCGACACGGGGAAAGCGCGCTGGTCGTCTCGCTGCTGACGAAGGCGCACGGACGGCATGCCGGGCTGGTGTACGGGGGGGCGGGGCGGCGTCGAGCGCTGTTCGAGCCGGGCAACCGCCTGCGGGCCGCGTGGAAGGCGCGGCTTTCCGAGCATCTTGGCAGCTACATGTGCGAAATGCTTGCCGCCGACGCGGCATTGCTGCTGGATGATGCCGGGCGGCTGGCGGCGCTTACGTCGGCCTGCGCCCTGGTCGAGGCCGCGCTGCCCGAACGCGAACCGCATCCACTTCTGTTCGACAGCCTGGGCGCGCTGATCGGCGCCCTCGGCCTGCCGAATTATGGCGCATCCTATGTACGCTGGGAGCTTGGGCTTCTGGCCGAGCTTGGCTTCGGCCTCGACCTTGGGCGCTGCGCCGCGACTGGCGCGAATGACGATCTCGCCTACGTGTCGCCGAAATCGGGGCGCGCCGTATCGGCTGCGGCGGCAGAGCCGTATCGCCGGCTGCTGCTGCCGCTGCCGCGTTTCCTGATCGAGTCCGTGGAGCCCGGCCCGCGCGAGCTTGCCGAAGGCATGCGGCTGACCGGGTTCTTTCTGAACGAGCACGTCTTCGCGCACCGCGCCGGCGGCATGCCGGCGCCTCGCCTGCGCCTGGTGGAACGGTTAGTACGTAACAGTACCGAAAGCCGATAGCGCATGGCGTCTTGCGCATAAATCACCTGAACGACAAAATCTTAGCGGGAAGCTTAGAAATAGTATAAGACTGCAAATTGCAGAACAACCAATATTGCTGCCCGGACCTTTAGATTATACGGCGAGACAACAATAGGATTAATTGACAGCATTACAGTGCATGCCGCGAGCGTGGATCATCAAATATAACTTTAGACTAGATATCCTTTAGCGCGCTGTTTGGTTCTTGAAAGTTTCGAATGGAACCGGGAATAATTTGCGGACGCGGCGTATGGCCAATCAAATTGCAATTGCGCTGCGTTAACGACTTGCACTCACGCGTCGAGCGCCAGGAAGGCGACTTACCGTATCTGGCCGACGGCGGCTCCGCCCGGCGAATGCAAGGCAAGTGCATGAGTGAAGATTTCCGGGACGGAGCAAGGATCCTTGGCAGCATGGCGCGTCCGGAGAAAACCATAACCAGCATCAAAGGTTGGGCAGCGGCCAGCTTGGGCGAAGGTGACGCGGAGCTGTTCGGCCAGATGCCGACGGCGGCCTATGTGCTGCAGGATGACCGGTTCGCGGTTTACAACAAGGCTGCCGTGGAGCTGCTCGGCCACGCGCCAGAGCGATTGGATGCCGCCTGCTACTGGGAGCTTTGCGAGGGGTGGGCGCAGGAGGAAGTGCGCGACCGGGGACGTGCTTGGCTGAAGGGAGCCCCGATGGAAGCCCACAGCGTGAGCCCGATCGTGACCGAACGCGGCGAGCGCAAATGGATCGAGGTGTTCCGCCGGCGGATCGGGTTTGGCGGCGCGCCGGCGTTGCTGATCTCGGCGCTTGACCTGACGGAACGTTGGGCCTGGCTGGACGCCGCGAAGCGATTGATCGGCCGGCATGGGACGCCGTCATCGGACGACGTGCGGTCGGCACTCGGCGGCATCCCCGGCGTGCGCGAGGGGGACGGGCGCAACCGGGAAGAGCACGGACGCGTGCTTCGGGCGCTGACGCGTCGCCAGCGCCAGGTGTTGGACCTGATCGCGGGTGGCCGCTCCAACAAGCAGATCGCGCTGCAACTCGGCATTACCGAGGGAACGGTGAAGCTGCACGTCTTCACGCTGATGCGCAGCTTCAAAGTGCCAAACCGCACGCTGCTCGCGTTGATCGCGCACGATCCTCGCCGTTAGCGCCGAAGCCGGAGGCCCATTGGCCGCATTGCGCCGCCGCGCTGCAGCGGTTATGCAGCGCCATGGCCGATCGGCGAACCGGAGCGTCCCCTTGAATGCCGCGCGCGAGCAGCGGCTGACGACCGCGTGGGCGGAGCTGCGCGCGGGCCGGCCCGCCGCGGCGGAAGAGGCCGCCCGCGCGCTGGTGCGCGACAGCGCGGACGACGCCGATGCGCTGCATCTGCTGGCGCTCGCCTGCCATCGTCAGGGGCGCGGCGACGAGGCGATATCGCTGTTCCACGCAGCCGTGGCAGCGCGCCCGGCGGACGGCGAGATCCTCAACAACCAGGGCTGCATGCTGATGGAGCTGGGCCGCCGCTCCGAGGCCGCGGCCGCGCTTCAGCGCGCGCTGTCCCTGCGCCCGGGCGACGTGATGACGCTGCGCAACCTGGGCAGCGTCCTCGGCGCGCTCGGCCGGTTCGGCGCCGCCGCACGCGTCCTGCAGCAAGCCGTCGAGCTGAAGCCCGATTTCGTCGACGCGCATCTGGGCCTGGCGCGGGTGCTGCTGGACCTTGGGCGGCCGCACGAGGCGCTGGCCCATGCCCAGCGCGCGGCGCAAGGCCAACCCAACATCGCCCAGGCCCAGGCCACGCTGGGACTGGTTCTGCACGAGCTGGGGCGGCCGAGCGAGGCGGTGGCGGCGCTGCGCCGCGCGCTGTCGATCGATCCCGAGCACGCCGAGGCGCGGGCCAACCTGCGCGTCGTCTATGCGGCGATGGTGCCGGCCTGGCACTTCGCGATGCTGAACGACGATGCGCGCAACGACGCCTACGACCGGGCGATCCGCGCCGCGGTCCGGCCGGGCGACCATGTGCTGGAGATCGGCACCGGATCGGGCATCCTGGCGATGATGGCGGCGCGCGCGGGCGCCGAGCGCGTGACGACCTGCGAGGTCAATCCGGCGCTTGCCGAGGTGGCCCGGCGCATCGTCGCGGCCAATGCCTATGCCGAGCGCGTATCCGTGATTGGCCGCAAGTCGACCCAGCTCGAGGTCGGGCGCGACCTGCCGCGCCCGGCCGACCTGCTGATCATGGAGATCTTCGACAGCGCGCTGCTGGGCGAAGGCGTACTGCCCAGCCTCGCCGACGCGCGCGCCCGGCTGCTGGCGCCCGCGGCGCGCGTCCTGCCGCAGCGCGCCCGGGTCTACGCGGCGGCCGTGGAGATGCCGGGGCTGCGCCGCGTCAACCCGATCCGCCGCATCGCCGGCTTCGACTTGTCGCCGTTCGAGGTGTTCAGCAATCCCGCCGGCCAGATGCTCGAACTCGGCGCCGAGCCGCACCGGCTGCTGACCGATCCCGTCGCGGTGTTCGACTTCGACTTCCGCGCGCCGGTGCCGAACGCGGGCGAGAAGCGCATCGAGGTGGCCGCCGCCGCCGCGGGCACGGTCCACGCCGTGGCGGTGTGGTACGACCTCTTCCTGGACGACCGGACAACAATGACCACCGCGCCCGGCATCGAGCGCAACCACTGGAAGCAAGCGGTCGAGTTTCTGCCGGCCGACATTCCGGTCGCCGCGGGCCAAAGCCTGGTCGCGCTGGCGCGCTACGCCGGCACGCGGCTGAAGGTGGAGATGGGGCCTGGCTGACGTGTACCGGCGCCGATCCGCGATCGCGATGGCGCTGGCCTTCGCGTGGCTGCGCCGCGCCGCCGCCGAGGACGCGCCGCCCGCCCGGCCGCATCCCTACGAAGGCCGCAAGGACCTCGGCAACACCCAGCCGGGCGATGGCGCGCGCTTCGCCGGCCGCGGGTATTTGCAGCTCGTCGGGCGCATCAACTACCGCCGCTACTCGGCCGTCGCGGGGGTCGACCTGGAGGCCGAGCCTGACCGCGCCGCCGAGCCGCCGATCGCCGCGGCCATCCGGGCGGCGTTCTTCGCGGAGCGGCAGGCCCCGATCATGGCGGCGATCGAGCGCCGGGATCACCGCGCGATCCGGCGCATCGTCAATGGCGGGCTGAAGGCGCACCGGCAAATCCAGAGCCGCGTGCCGGTCTACGAGAAGGCGCTGCGCGCGCGGCGCGGCGCCGGCGCGAAGCTGCGGGTCGCCGAGGTTTCGAATCCGGACTGGCTCGCGATCCACGTGCCGGCCATCTTGCAGGCGCTCGACCGGGCCGGTCTCGACGACGTCCGACTGCGCGCCTACATCCTCGCTTCGGCCGAGCACGAATGTGGGCAGGGCCAGTTCCTGTGGGAGCTCGCGCCGTAGGTCAGGCCGGCGCCACCCAGCGCGCATCGGCGTCGAGCGGGAAGACCGGCCGCGGCAGGCGCTTGAAGGTCAGGCGGCTGAGCATCGGCGTGGTCAGGCCGGGGCAATCGACCTCGACGACACGCTCCGGCGGGAAGAACTCGTCGAAGCCCGCGCGGAAATGGCCGCGCGATTTCACCACCACCGAGCGCGCCTTGGCGATGTCGAGCCCCATCATCTCGAAGAACACCGGGTCGGCGCACTGGTTGCGCTCGGTGCCCACCACGACCGTCACGCCGCCAAGGTCGAGCGCGGCGCAGGGGCCCATCTCGATGCTGGCGCCGGCATAGAGACCGCGCCGGCCCACACACCTGCCGTCGTGCAGGCTGATGACGCGGGCCTTTGTCACATATCGCTTCGCCACGTCGGTCTCGCCGGCGCGGTTGAACACGGCGTCGAACCGCGCACCGACTCCGAGCTTGTGCGCCTCCGCCGCGAGCGCGGGGTCGATGAACACGCCGAACAGCGCGCCCTTCACGCCCGCGTCGCACAGCGCCTTCAAGAGCCAGGTCGTGTTGCCGCCCCCGCCGCCGCCCGGATTGTCGGCCACGTCGGGCAGGATCAGCGCGGGGCGCTTGGGATCGTCGCCGCAGGCCTTGGCCATCGCCACCGCATCCGCCAGCGGGGTGAGCTTCGGGCTGTAGCGCTGGCGGTCGGTCCAGGCGGCCTCGGCGATCTGGCGTGCCAGGCGCCGGGCCGGGGCGGGGTTCGACCCGCGCGCCGTCACGATGATCGCGAGTCCGTTCTTTGGCGTGTCGGAGAAGGCGAAGCCGCCGAGCACGGTCACGTTCATGATGTCGGGCGCCTTCAGGCGCTGGCCCATGTCGATCAGGTCGGCATAGGGCCCGGCGGCGGTCAGCAGGGTTACGGTGGGTGCCACGATCGGCAGGCGTATGAAGACGCTGGTGGTCTTCACGCCGCCCATCATCTCGCGCAGGGCCCGTGCCGCCTCGGCGCCGCGCTCCCGCATGTCGACATGGGGATTGGTGCGGTAGCCGATCAGCACGTCGACGCTCGCGACCATGCGCTCGGAGGGATTGCAGTGCAGGTCCACCGTCGCCGCCACCGGCACCGCCGCGCCGACGACCGAGCGCACCATGGCGTAGAGCTCGCCATCCGGGTCGGGATCCTCGGTCGTGGTCATGGCGCCGTGGTTGGTGATGTAGACCGCGTCGAGCGGCAACGCCGCCTTCAGCCCTTCGCGCATGTGCCGGAGGCAATCCTGGATGAAGCGGTGCTCGGCCGGGCCGCCCGGCTCGGCGCCGGTGATCAGGATCGGCACCGGCTCCCAGGCGCCGCTGCGGTCCATCTCGGCCACGAAGCCCGGCGCCTCCATCGGCCAGTGCGGCGCCGCCGCGCGGGCGTTCTTCATGATCGCCTCGCCCTGCTGGAAGCAGCGCCCGTGGAAATCCGCCGCGGTCGTGACCGGCGCGAAGGCGTTGCTTTCCAGGTGCATCCCGAGTATGGCGACGCGCGGCTTGCGGGCAGGGGGCATGCAGGTCTCCGCTCAACAGATTGACGTGTAGCCGCGACCGGCTACTATATTCAGTAGTTCTCCGGAGGCATTATGGCAAAGTCCACGGCTCTCGCCGAGATTCGCGACACGCCGCTGACCGAGGCGTTGGGGCAGCGGTACCTGAGCTATGCGCTGTCCACCATCATGGCGCGCTCGCTGCCCGACGTGCGCGACGGGCTGAAGCCGGTGCATCGCCGGCTGCTGTGGGCGATGCACGAGTTGAAGCTCGATCCCGCCCAGGGCTTCAAGAAATGCGCGCGCATCGTCGGCGACGTGATGGGCAAGTACCACCCGCACGGCAACATGGCGATCTACGACGCGCTGGTGCGCCTGGCCCAGGATTTCGCCGCGCGCTACCCGATGGTCGACGGCCAGGGCAATTTCGGCAATATCGACGGCGACAACCCGGCGGCCGAGCGCTACACCGAGGCGCGGCTGACCGAGGCGGCGCAGGCCATGCTGGAGGGCCTGGACGAGGACGCGGTCGATTTCCGCGAGACCTACGACGGCGAGGGGCGCGAGCCCATCGTGCTGCCGGCCATGCTGCCGAACCTGCTGGCGAACGGCGCGGCCGGCATCGCCGTGGGCATGGCGACCAGCATCCCGCCGCACAACGTGGGCGAGATCTGCGCCGCGCTGCAGCACCTCATCAAGTTTCCCAACGCCACGATCGGCAAGCTGGTCGAGCTGATGCCAGGGCCCGACTTCCCCACGGGCGGCGTGCTGGTCGAGGGCCGCCAGGCCGTGATCGACGCCTATGCGACCGGCCGCGGCGGCTTCCGCGTGCGGGCGAAGTGGGAGGTCGAGAAGCAGAAGGGCGGCACCTACCAGGTCGTCGTCACCGAGATTCCCTACCAGGTCGCCAAGTCGAAGCTGATCGAGAAGATCGCCGAGCTGCTGCAGGAGAAGAAGCTGGCGATGCTGGCCGACGTGCGCGACGAATCCACGACCGACGTGCGCATCGTGCTGGAGCCGAAGAGCCGCAACGTCGACCCGGCCGTGCTGATGGAATCGCTGTTCCGCCAGACCGACCTGGAGACGCGCTTCTCGCTCAACATGAACGTGCTGGACGCCGACGGCATGCCCCGGGTCATGACCCTGCGCGAGGTGCTGCAGGCGTTCCTGGACCACCGCCATGTCGTGCTCAAGCGCCGCGCCCAGCACCGTCTGGAGAAGATCGCCCACCGCCTGGAGGTGCTGGACGGCTATCTGATCGCCTATCTCAACCTCGACGCGGTGATCAAGATCATCCGCAACGAGGACGAGCCCAAGCCCGTGCTGATGAAGCGCTTCAAGCTCACCGACGTGCAGGCCGAGGCGATCCTCAACATGCGCCTGCGTTCCTTGCGCAAGCTCGAGGAGATCGAGATCAAGGGCGAGCACAAGAAGCTGACCGACGAGCAGAAGGACCTGCGCGGGCTCCTGAAGGACGAGCAGCGGCGCTGGAAGGCGATCGGCGAGGAGATCGGCGAGATCAACAAGAAGTTCGGCGGCAAGACGCCGCTGGGCAAGCGCCGCACCGAGATCGGGGACGTGCCGTCCGAGGTCGTCGTGCCGCTGGAGGCGATGGTCGAGCGCGAGCCGGTGACGGTGGTCTGCTCGTCGAAGGGCTGGATCCGCGCGATGAAGGGCTATCTCGCCGATGCTTCCAGCATCGCCTACAAGGAGGGCGACAGCGAGCGCTTCGTCTTTCACGCCGAGACCACCGACAAGCTGGTGATCTTCGGCACCAACGGCCGCTTCTACCTTGTGGGCGTCGACAAGCTGCCGGGCGGGCGCGGGCACGGCGAGCCGCTCCGGCTGATGATCGAGCTGGGCAACGACCAGGACATCGTCAACGTGCTGGTGCGCAAGCCCGGCCGCAAGCTGCTGGTGGCGTCGAGCGACGGGCGCGGCTTCGTGGTGCCGGAGGACGAGGTGCTGGCCCAGACCCGCGCCGGCAAGCAGGTGCTCAACGTCACGCCGCCGGTGGAGGCCAAGGTCTGCGCGCCGGCCGAGGGCGATATGGTCGCGGCGATCGGCGAGAACCGCAAGATACTGCTGTTCCCGCTCGACCAGCTGCCCGAGATGACGCGCGGCCGCGGCGTGACCCTGCAGAAATACAGGGACGGCGGCCTGTCGGACGCCAAGGTCTTCGCCCAAGCGGAGGGGCTGACCTGGAAGCTCGGCGACAAGGTGCGCACCGAGACCGGGCTCAAGGACTGGATCGGCGAGCGCGCCCAGGCCGGCCGCCTGCCGCCGCAAGGCTTCCCGAAGGGGAACCGGTTCGGCTGAGGGGTCAGGCCCCGGCCGAGCGATCGACCTGCGGGGTGAACCCGTTGGCCAGCGCGGCGAGCGTCGCAGGCGGCGTCAGCGTTTTCACCGTTGCCCCGGCGTCGAGCGTGGTTTCGCCGTCATAGCCGCCGGGCGTCCAGCGCCGCAGCGCGCCGCGCCTAACCAGCCAAGCATCGTCGCGCCCCGGCGGGACGACCATCGCGCCGTCCGGCAGGTCGCCCAGGCGCATGGCGTGCAGGCGCTTGCTGCGGCCGTCCAGGCGGTCGGCATGCAGCCGCGCGTCGAGGACAGGAGCGCTGGGGACATTGCCGCCGAACGCCGGCGCGGCCGCCTGGGCGAAGCGCCGGAAGTCCGCGCGCCGGCAGAAGGCGCAGGGCCGGTGCCCGGCGGCCAGGGCCGTCGTCTCGTCCAGGAAGAACAGCTCGGTCCACCGTCCGGGTGCCATCACCTGGCGGTGGTAGTCCTTGAACGTCAGGCGGCAGACCAGCCATGCCTTGGACCGCCAGCGCGCCGTGCCCAGGCGGCTCCGGTCGTCGTGCAGGCAGCCGCGGTTGCCGGTCCACGCCCCGCGCTCGGGCAGGGCCAGGATATCGCCGAAAGGCGTCACGCGGTTCTGGCGCGGCATGGCGCGAGGCTAGGGCGCATTTGCCAGGCGCGGCAAGCTACGCTACCAACGCCTCAACCCAACCGGACCTAGGAACCTGCCGCATGTCCCGTTCGTCCAACCGTCCCGCCGTCCAGGTCTTGTGGCCCGCCGCCGGCAACGCGGCCGCGCTGCGTGCGACCGTGCTGGCATTGTTCGGCAGCCTGCTACTGGCGCTGTCGGCCAAGGTGCAGGTGCCGTTCTGGCCGGTGCCGATGACGATGCAGACCTTCGTGGTGCTGGTCCTGGGCGCAAGCTACGGCTGGCGGCTGGGGCTGGCGACGGTGCTGCTCTACCTGGCCGAGGGCGCGTTCGGCCTGCCGGTCTTCGCCGGCACGCCGGAAAAGGGCCTGGGTCTCGCCTACATGGCGGGGCCGACCGGCGGGTTCTTGATCGGCTTCGCCGCCGCCGTGGCGCTGACGGGTTTCCTGGCCGCACAGGGCTGGACGCGCGATCTGCCGCGACTGAC
The DNA here is from genome assembly GCA_020851015.1 of Alphaproteobacteria bacterium. The sequence continues at coordinate 17,824 of JADZDN010000253.1, forward strand.
CTTGATGATGCTGCTCGGCCATGCCGCGATCTTTCTGTTCGGCGTCGGCTGGCTGGCGGCGTTGCTAGGATGGGAAAAGGCCGTCGCGCTGGGCCTCAGCCCCTTCTGGGCGGCGACGGCGCTCAAAACCGCGCTGGCCGTCGCGGTGGTGGCGGGGCTGGACCGCTGGATGCGCGCGCGCTAGCTCAGTTGCCCGTCTCCGCCGGCGGGTCCAGCGGCGCGTCCCAGCCGGGCTGGTCCGGCGTCGTCTTCTGCTCCACGGCCGGCGTCTCCTGGCGGAACAGGTAGGCGGGCAGGGCCGTCGCGGTCTGGGGCAGGAGCCAGACGATCGCCAGCCCGATTACCTGCAGGGCAACCCAAGGCACGGCGCCCTCCCAGATCTGGCGCGTCGTGATCGACGCCGGCGCGATGCCGCGCACGTAGAACAGCGTGAAGCCGAAGGGCGGGGTCAGGAAGCTGGTCTGCAGGTTGACCCCGATCATGACGCCGAGCCAGACCGGGTCGAGCCCCAGCTTGATCAGGATCGGCCCGCAGATCGGCACCATGATCAGGATGATCTCGAACGTGTCGAGGAAGAACCCCAGCACGAACATCACCAGCATCACGACGAGCATCGCGCCGAACGCGCCGCCGGGCATGGCGCGCAGGGCCTGTTCGACCATGTGCTCGCCGCCCAGCCCGCGGAACACCAGCGAGAACAGCGATGCGCCCAGCACGATCACGAAGATCATCGAGGCGGTCACCATGGTGTTGAAGCTGGCGCTGCGGATCATCTCGCGGTCCAGGCGCCGGTTGAACCCGGCCAGGACCACCGCGCCGACCGCGCCGACCGACGCCGATTCCGTCGCCGTCGCCACGCCCCCCAGGATGCTGCCGAGCACCGCTACCACCAGCGCCAGCGGCGGCAGCAGCGAGACGACGACGCGGCGCGCGAGCCCGCGCCGCTCGGCGGCGTCCATCGGCACGGCCGGGCAGGTCTGGGGCTGGAACACCGCCTTGCCCACCATGAAGGCCAGGTAGAGGCCGACCAGGATCAGCCCGGGGACCAGCGCGCCGGCGAACAGGTCGCCGACCGAGACCGGCTCGGGCGACAGGTCGCCCATCTCCATCCGGGCCGACTGGTTGGCCGCGCCGAGGATATCGCCGACGAAGATCAGCACGGTCGAGGGCGGGATGATCTGGGCCAGCGTGCTCGAGGCGCAGATCACCCCGGTCGACAGTCGCGGGTCATAGCCCGCGCGCATCATCGCAGGCAGGCTGATCAAGCCCATCGTCACGACCGTGGCGCCAACCACCCCCGTTGATGCGGCCAGAAGCCCGCCTACCAGCACGACCGAGATGCCCAGGCCGCCGCGCAGCTTGCCGAAGAGCTGTCCCATCGTGGTCAGCAGCGCCTCGGCGATGCCCGAGCGCTCCAGCACGAAGCCCATGAAGATGAACAGCGGCACGGCGACCAGCACCTCGCCCTGCATCGTGCCCAGGTAGCGGCTGGGCAGGGCATGCAGGATGGCCAGGTCGAAGGTTCCGCAGAGATGGCCCAGGACGGCGAAGATCAGCGACGTGCCGGCCAGCGTGATCGCGATCGGATAGCCGATCATCAGGACCAGGCAGAGCGAGGCGAACAGCAGGAGGCTGAGCCAGTCCCCGGCGGTGAGCGCGCCCAGCATCAGGGCAGGGGCCGGTCGCGGAGGACCAGCACCGCCCGCGCCGCCCGGGCGAGGCCCTGCAGCCCCAGAAGGACGGCGAATGCGATGAGCACGGTCTTGAAGACGAACAAGCCCGGCATGCCGCCGACCTGGGCCGAGGGTTCGAGGATCGCCCAGGACCGGGCCACGAAGGGAATGCAAGTCCACAGCAGGACAGCGACCCAGGGCAGCAGGAACAGCACCGTGCCCAGGATCTCGACCAAGGCCTTGGTGCGCTCGGACTGCTTGGCGTGCCACAAGTCGACCCGCACATGCTTGTCGATCAGCAGCGCGTAGCCGGCGCCCAGCATGAAGACGCAGGAATGGATCCAGACATAGAGTTCCTGCGTCCACACCGAGCCGATCTTCAGCGCATAGCGCAGGAACACCACGCCGGCGCAGACCAGCACGGTTGCGACCGTCATCCAGCCCACGACCCGGCCCACCGCCTCGTTGACGGCGTCGACCCGGCGCACGAAGGCGGTCAGCGCATGGTCCATGCGACGCCCATGCTGATATATGTCCGGTAGATCAGAGCCAGTCCTCCATTCGGGTTACCGGCAGCAGAGTTACGCTGGCGCAGGCTGCAGCGGCAAGTCATTGCTCGCGACCGGATGTTGCGCCGGGCCGGCCCCTGGGTGATTGCCGATCCTTTCGGGCTGTGCCAGAAATGAGCCAGCCGCTGCAATCAAAACAATGGGGCTTGGCGGCGATCTGGAGTGGGGAGACGTCTCGGTGCAAATGCTCTTGCAGATGAGCCGCGCCATCGACGCGACCAATCGACGCGTCGGGCAATTGATCTATTGGCTGGTGCTGGTGACGGTGCTGATCAGCGCCGGCAATGCCGTCATCCGCTACGGGCTCAACATGAGTTCTAACGCCTGGCTCGAGGTGCAGTGGTATCTGTTCTCGGCCATCTTCCTGTTGTGCGCGGGGTACACGCTGCTAAACAACGAGCATATCCGCATCGACATCGTCAATTCGCATCTGTCGAAGAGCACGCGCGACTGGATCGACATTTGCGGCCACGTCTTCTTCCTGCTGCCGCTCTGCGCGGTGATGCTGATCGAGGGCTGGCCGTATTTCTGGCTGGCGCTGAAGTCGGGTGAAATGTCGGGCAATGCGGGTGGCCTGATCCGCTGGCCGGTCAAGGGGTTGATCGTCCTGGGCTTCGCCCTGCTGCTGCTGCAGGGACTTTCCGAGCTGATCAAGCGGATAGCGATCCTGCGCGGGCTGATACCCGATCCGCATGCTGCCAAGTCCGGTCCGCACTGAGCCGGGGCCAACCATGCGCATCATTCGGATCCTGTTCTTTGCCCTGGTCGGCGCCTTCGCCGTCCTGGTAATTGCAGCGCTTGCCAACAAGACGGGCGGCGGCGCCATCTTTCTCAAGGCAAACATGGCCCCGATCATGTTTGCGGCGATGGTGCTGTTCCTGCTGCTTGGCTATCCGGTCGCCTTCGCCCTGGCGGCCAATGGCCTGCTGTTCGGCCTCATCGGCATCGAACTCGGGCTCTTCTCGCCCAATTTCTTTCAGGCGCTGACCAACCGCCTGTACGGCGTGATGGAGAACGACATTCTGCTGGCGATTCCGTTCTTCACCTTCATGGGGTTGATCCTGGAGCGCAGCGGCATGGCCGAGGATTTGCTCGACACGGTCGGGCAGGTGTTCGGGCCGGTGCCCGGCGGGCTTGCCTATGCCGTGATCTTCGTCGGCGCGCTGCTGGCGGCGACCACCGGCGTGGTGGCGGCCTCCGTGATCTCGATGGGGCTGATCTCGCTGCCCATCATGCTGCGCTATGGCTACGACCGCCGGTTGGCCTCGGGCGTGATCGCGGCGTCCGGCACGCTGGCGCAGATCATTCCGCCCAGCCTCGTGCTGATCGTGCTGGCCGACCAGCTCGGCCGCTCGGTCGGCGACATGTACCAGGGCGCCTTCATCCCCGGATTCGTGCTGACGGCCTTCTACGCCATTTATGTGGCCGGCATGACGATCTTCCGCAAAGGCTGCGCGCCGGCCCTGCCGCTGGAAGCGATCACGATCCGCGAGGCCGACGGACGCGCCGGCTACCTCTCGCTGGCGATCGCATCCGCTTGCGCTATCGGCGCTGCCGTCTTCCTGTCGCACCACATCCACCCGATCTGGGCCGCGGCGATCGCCGGCGGCGCGCTCTATATCGTCGCCTATGTGAACAAGCTCCTGAAGGTAGGCCTGCTCAGCAAGCTGACGCAGCAGGTCGTCATCGTGATGATGCCGCCGCTGGCGCTGATTTTCCTGGTCCTGGGCACGATCTTCCTCGGCATCGCGACGCCGACCGAGGGCGGCGCGATGGGAGCAGCGGGCGCGCTGCTGCTGGCGTGGTCGCATCGCCGGCTGACCTGGGACTTGATGCGCCAGGCGATGAATTCGACCGCGAAGCTGTCGACCTTCGTCGTGTTCATCCTGATCGGTGCGCGCGTGTTCTCGCTCAGCTTCTACGGGGTTGACGGGCACAAATGGGTCGAGCACCTGCTGATCAACCTCCCGGGCGGACAGCTCGGCTTCCTGATCGTGGTCAACGCCCTGGTCTTTGTGCTGGCCTTCTTCCTCGATTTCTTCGAACTGGCGTTCATTGTGGTGCCGCTGCTGGGGCCCGTGGCGGAGAAGCTTGGCATTGACCTGATCTGGTTCGGCGTGCTGCTGGGCGTCAACATGCAGACCTCGTTCATGCATCCGCCCTTCGGCTTCGCCCTCTTCTACCTGCGCAGCGTGGCGCCGGTGAACGATTTCTTCGACAAGGTCACCGGCAAGCAGACCCGTGGCGTCAGCACGGCCGAGATCTACTGGGGCGCCATCCCCTTCGTCTGCATCCAGGTCCTGATGGTGCTGCTGGTCATCCTCTTTCCGCAATTGGTGACCGTCGGACTCGACAAGGCCAGACCGGTCGATATCAACACGATTGAAATGGTACTTCCGGAAACCAATTACGAC
>JADZDN010000254.1 GCA_020851015.1 Alphaproteobacteria bacterium
AGCACGACCGCCACGTCGTGGCCGCGCCCGGCCAGGCCCAGCGCCAGCATGGCCATCTGCCGCTCGGTGCCGCCGGCGTTGAGCGAGCGCGTGAACAGCACCAGCTTCATGCGTCGAACCCGTAGAGGCGGAGCGTCCGGTTCACCATGAGCTCCATGCCGAAGCGCTCGGCCGCGCATTCGCGCGCGCGTTTGGCGGCGGCCATGGCCCAGTCGCAGTCCTCCAGCGCGCGCAGGACCGCCTGCGCAAGGAATTCGGCGTCGCGGCTGGCGACCGCGAAGCCGCTGCGACCGTCGTCGATCGCCTCGGGCGCGCCGCCGGCATGCGTGGTCACCACCGGCACGCCCTGGGCCTGGGCCTCGATCACGACGTTGGGCAGGCCCTCCTCGCGCGAGGTCAACAGGAACACCTGCATCGCCGCCAGCGCCGGCGCCGAATTGTCGATTTCGCCGGCCAGGACCAGGCGGTCGGCGATGCCGGCCTGCCGCGCCGCCTCCTGCATCGCCGGCTTGAGCGGCCCGTCGCCGATCAGGAGGAAGCGCGCATAGCGCATCCGCGCCGCCACCGCCTGGGCGACCGCGATCCACAGCAGCGGGTCCTTCTCGGGATAGAAGCGGAACACCGAGCCCACGATCGGCAGGCCTTCGGGGATGCCAAGCCGCGCGCGGAACGCCGCCGCTTCGCGCGGCGCGGCCGGCGCCAGCGCCTCGGGCGCCAGCGCGTTCCAGACCACGCGGATGTGGTCGTCCGGCAGGTCGAGCCAGCGCGCATAGTCGGCGGCGCCCGCGCGGCTGTTGTTGGTCAGCACGACGTTCCGCTGGCGCGCCAGGGCGCGAATGACCGGCCGCATCCAGGGCAGCCAGTAGCCGAAGCGCCACGGGGCGCGGTTGCGCAGCGCCAGCACGATGCGCGGCACGCCCACGAGCGCGGCGGCGAGCCCGGCCTTGACCGCCGTCGCATCCTGCCAGGCGTGCAGCACGGCGGGGCGGTGCGCGCGCAGCAGCCCCGCCCAGAAGACGACATCGTCGCCCAGGCTGTGCGGCAGGCCTTCGCTCGACGGCAATCCCACATCGGAAATCGGCAGCCCGGCCAATTCGAGGATCGGAATCTTCTCCTGCTCGAGGGCGCGGCCAAAGGGATCGTCCGTGCCGTAGTCCTGCCGCCGCTCGCAGGCCAGCGCCAGGTCGGCGAACCCGCGCGTCTTCAGCCCGCGGAGCGTGTTGACGATCTGCCGCTCGGCGCCGCCCATGCTGAGCGAGTGGTTGGCCAAGAGAATGCGGTCCGGCGCGGCCGCCGCCGGCGCCGGCGCGCGCCTCAGCATCGCCGCCACGATCTTCTCCAGCGCCCGGCCTTCCATCCGGTCGAGCGCCGGTGCGCGCCGCGCGACGCGGTGCAGCGCGACCTCCAGCGCGCGCCGCGCCAGCATCGCCGCGATCGGTTCCGCCTTCAGTCCGCGCGGACCCGCGTAGACGACGCTGCGCAGGCCATGCCGCAGCGCCGCGCGCAGCATCGGCACGGCGATGCGCCGGCGCGGGCCCAGGAACAGGATCCAGCGCGCGCCCGTCGCGGGCAGGGTCCAGTCATAAGGCGGGTGATGCAGCCAGCCGGCGCGGTCGGCCGGCATCACCGCGGGCACCAGGTCGCGCGCCGGAAACACCACGCCCGCCGCGGCGTTCAACGCGGCGATCGTGACCGCGCGGGGATCGAACCGGAGCGGCAGGGCGAGCAGCGGCTTGCCCTTGAAGCCGAGCGTCGCGGCCTCGGCCAGCAGGCCGGCGATGTCGATGCGCGGGGCATCGGCCGCGGCGTCGCTCACCCCGGCCCGCTTTCGCTGCGCCGGATGGCGGTTTCCATCGACGCGAATTCGCGCTCGATCGCGTCCAGATCGTCCATCGCCCAGACCCATTTCTGCAGCGGCGTGGCGAAGGGCGGCGATTCGTTGGCCTCGATGCCGTAGCCGCGCAAGGTCTCCAGCTCGGTTTCGGGCGATGAGCCGACGGTCAGGAAGATCACGTAGCGGCAGCGCTCGTTGTACCACATCAGCTCGGTCGGTCCGTGCGCCTGGCAGATGTTCAGCCACGCGCGCTCGTACAGCGCGCCGCGCAGGATCATGTTGAACGGCGCCTCGCGGAAGACCGGGAACCCGGCCAGCTCCGGCGGGGTCTCCGCCATCGCCGCGGCCACGTCCTGCACGAAGATCGGGGCGTAGCGCGTCTTGTCCAGGCGCCGCGCGAATTCGATCCACGCCGACACGTTGCTATTGCGGCTGGGCATGTAGCCGTACTGGCGCAGCGTGATCACCACCGGCTTGCGCCCGCCCGCCCGCGCCGCCAGCCACTGGTCGACGAAGCGCAGCGCCTGCTCGGGCACCGCGATGGCGGGAAACACCGCCCTGCCCTCGCGCGCCGCGCCGAACACCAGCCGGCGCACCGGCACGACCGGGAAGGCCGGCCAGTAGCCGGGCGGATGCACCGCGCGCGGGAACAGCAGCCTGACCAGGGTGGCGTGTCGGCGGTCGCTGCAGATCGTGTAGCCCGCGACGTTGGGAAACAGCGCGAACATCGGGACGATCAGGTTGTAGAGCCGCCACTGCCGCGCGTGCTGGTCGACCACCTTGTCGTAGTGCTCGGACTCCTGGCGCAGCCCGCCGGTGCGCCCGGGCACGATCACCACATGCACGGCCTCGAGCCCCAGGCGCCGCCGCTCCAGCTCCGCCAGCATCAGGTAGTCGACGATGTCGAAGGTCAGCGACGCGATGTCCAGGTCGTAGAACAGCGCCAATGTGCGCCGCTTCGGGCCGACCAGCCGGAACGCCAGCGCCGGCAGCAGTGACAGCAGATTGAGGAGCCCCGCGTACAGCATCACGTTGACGCGCCGCAGCCGGATGCCCTGGGTCGTCTCGGGCTGGCGCAGTTCCTTCCGCAGCCGGCGCCAGCCCCAGCCCCAGCCCCGCGCGCGCAGCTTGGCCAGGATGTCGCGCAGCCGCGCGAGGGTCAGCGGCTGGTTGCTCCAGAAATAGGGATCGACCATGGGATCGCCTTGGCTGTCGGCGTCCGGGCTTATTGCCACGCCGCGCGCGGCAGGGGCAAGCCTGGATTTGCCCTCGACAGCCGAGGGCGCGCCGATCTATCTGACCCTATGCAAGCGATCGTCGACGTCGCCTTTCCCGTGTTCGCGATCATGGCCTGCGGCTGGATCGCCGGGCGCATCGGCCTCCTGGGCGAGGCGTCGAGCGAGGCCTTGAACCGCTTCGTCTACTACGTCGCCCTGCCGCCGCTGCTGTTCGGCTCGATGGTCAAGGCGCCGGTGGCGCAGGTGTTCAACGGGCCGTTCCTGCTGGCCTACCTGGGCGGCATGGCGGCGACGCTGGCGGTGGCGGTGCCGGTCGCGCGCTACGCCTTTCCCGACCGGCTGGCCTGCATGTCGCTGAACGGCCTGTCGGCGATCTTCAGCAACACCGGCTACATGGGCATCCCGCTGATCCTGACCGCCTTCGGCCAGGCCGGCGCGCCGCCCGCGATCATGGCCACGATCATCAGCGCCAGCGTGGTGGTCGGCGCGGCGACGATCATGGTCGAGCTGGACATCGGCCGCGACAGCGGCAAGGGGGCCGCCGCGCTGCTGGGGGACGTGACCCGGGCGTTCGTCAGCAATCCGCTGGTCGTGGCGCCGATCGCCGGCATCGCGCTCAGCGTGATGGGCATCCGCCTGCCCGCGGCGCTGGACACGTTCTGCACGCTGATCGGCGCCTCGGCCAGCCCCTGCGCGCTGTTCGCGATCGGGCTGTTCCTGGTGGGCAAGCCGATCGCCGGCGACCTGAAGGAGATCGTGTGGGTCAGCCTGTTGAAGCTGCTGCTGCAGCCGGCCGCGACCTATGGGCTGGCGTTCCAGGTCCTGTCGATGGACCCGGTCTGGGCCAAGTCGGCGGTGATCCTGGCCGCGCTGCCCGCCGGCACCACCCTGTTCGTGATCGGCCAGAAATACGGCGTCTATGTCCGCCGCGCGACGGCGATCGTGCTGGTATCGACGGTGGCCTCGGTGCTGACGATCTCGGCGCTGCTGGTGTATCTGGGAATCGGGTAACGAAGCTAGGCGCGGACGCGATAGCGCTCGACCAGCGCCTCGTCCAGGACCACCCCCAAGCCCGGCGCGTCCGGCACGCGCACGTATCCTTCTTCCAGCGGCAGCAGATTGCGCACCAGGCTGCGGAACAACGGGCTGTCGCTTTGCGAATATTCGATCAGCTCGCCGAACTCGCAGGCCGCGAGAAAATGCATGCTGGCAGCAAGCAGGACACCGGTACTGAACCCGTGGGGCACCATCTGCGCGCCGTGGTGTCGCGCCAATTCGTAGATATGGCGCATCTCGCTGATGCCGCCGCAACGGGTGATGTCCGGTTGCACGATGGCCGGCCGCGTTTCTTCAAGGAACGCGCGGAACTCGTGGCGCGTGGCCAGGCCCTCGCCGCCCGAGATGCGCGCCCCGGCATGCTCGGCCAGGTAGGCAAGCCCGGCGGCATCGTCCGGGGGCAGAGGTTCCTCGATCCAGTTCAGGTCGAATTCGCGCATTGCCTCGCACTGGGACAGCGCATGAGCGGCGTTCCGCCACCGCCCGAGCACGTCGATCTGGAGCTGCACCCCCTCGCCGATCTCCTTGCGAACCAGCCGCAGCACGTCCTTGTCGCGTGCCGGATCGTCGCCAAAGGTGCCGCCGCCCAGCTTGATGCTGCGCAGCCCCTGGGCGAGCAGGCGGGCGACGACATCGCGGTTGGCGGCGTCCGTCGGGCGGACGCTGAAGGTGCCATAAGCCCGTACCCGGTCGCGAAACTTGCCGCCGAGCAGGGTGTGGACCGGAACGCCATAGTGCTGGCCGGCGATATCCCACAGCGCGATGTCGATGGCGCTGATCGCATGGATCCCGGCGCCACGGCGGCCCATGTACTCGCTCTGGCGGTACATCTTCTTCCACAGGCGGTCGATTTCCAGCGGGTTCTCGCCCAGCAGGATTTGCCGGAGGCCCTGGCAGGTTCGATGGGACGCCGGCGCCTCGATCACCGCCTTGACCACCGAGGGCGAGCTGTCGGCCTCGCCGATGCCCACCAGCCCCGTGTCGGTATGGACGCGGACGATCAAGGCGTCCTCGCCCCAGGCGCAGGGCTCGGCAAGCGCCGGTACGCGCAGCCAGATCGCCTCGATCTCGGTGATTTTCATCGTCCCGCCTTCATCAGGGGATCGGGCGCGGCCGGCGCGAAATGGCCTACTCCGCGGGCTGCGGCGCGACCGCGCGCCGACGGCGGCGCAGGCCGAACGCGGTCGACACCGCCATCACCTGCCCGGCCGCGACCAGCCACAGCACCGCGGCGGGGTTGTGGTGGTCGATCAGGAAGCCCGCCAGCCCCGGCGCGACGGTCGAGCCGAGGTCGAGCCCCGAATAGACGAAGCCGAACACCTTGCCGGTCGCGCCCTTGGGCGTGGCGTTGCGCACCAGCATGTCGCGCGCGGCCGTGGCCGTGCCGCTCATGAACCCCGCGATGCACAGCACGACGTTCAGCGCCAGCGGCGGAAAGGCGACCTGGCCGACCAGCAGGATCAACGCGGCGCCGCTGAACAGCCCGACCGCCACCAGCACCTCGTGGCGCTGGATGCGGTCCGCGGCAAAGCCGCCCAGGATGATCCCGCAGGCCGAGCCGAACAGGTAGGTGGTCAGCGCCGCCGCGCCGACCGCGATCGGCGTGCCGTGCAGCACCTCGAGTGTCGGCGCCAGGAAGTTCTGCAGGGCGATCCCGGCCACCGCCAGGAACAGGAAATAGGCGAAGCACATCAGGATCGGCAGCGACAGCAGGAGCTGCCAGGTGACGCCGCCCGCCGCCGGCGCACCCGGCGCATGGCCGTGCGACGCGCCGGCCCCGGCGCGGTCCTCGCGCAGGATCGCGTGCTGCATCCGCACCAGCAGCGCGACCGCGAAGGCCGCGACGCCCACGACCACCAGCGCCGTGCGCCAGCCGCCCACCGCCGACAGGCTCAGCATCACGACCGGCGCCAGCGCCCAGCCCATCGTGCCCCCGAAGGCGTGCACGCTGAACGCGCGGCCCATGCGCCCGGGCGACACCGAGGCCGACAGGATCGAGTAGTCGGCCGGATGGAACACGCTGTTGCCGAGGCCGGCCGGCACCATCAGCGCCAGCACGATCCAGTAGTGCGGCGCCAGCGCCACCAGGATCATCGACAGGCCCATGAGCGCGATGCCGCCCACCAGCACGCTGCGCGCGCCCACGCGGTCGACCACGAAGCCGGCGATCGGCTGGCCGATGCCCGACACGGCGTAGAACACGGTCATCAGGAGGCCGAGCTCGGTATAGCCGACGCCGAACGCGTCCTTCATCACCGGGAACAGCGGCGGGATGACCATCTGGAAGAAGTGGCTGGTGAAATGCGCCGAGCCGATCACGCCGATGACGCGCCCGTCCTTGGACGGCGCGGGACGCGGCGACAGGTATTCGGCGGCGCTCGTCATGGCATGTCTTCCTGGCCCAGCCTGCGGGCGACCTTACCGGCCGCCCCCCGGCGCGGCAAGCGCGCCCCGCGCATGGCTAGCCCGATTTTTGGCCGGCGGCACAAGCCGGTAGCGGCTTCAGGTCGGTTCGGGCGCGGCGGCATCCTCGCGCCGGTCCTCGCGGTCGAGCCCGGCCAGCAGCCCCAGGGCCGCGTCGGTCACCCGGCGCTTCAGGCCCTTCTCCGCCCGGCCGAAGGGGCGGACCAGGATCTCCGGACCCGCCGCGCGCTCGCGGTGGAACCATACCCCCGCGACCTCGCCGCGCCTGAGGATCACCGGCGAGATCCAGCCGGACTGCCGCGACACCAGCTTGCGGTACTTCTCGGCGACGAATTGCCGGGTGTCGGCATGGGCCAGCAGGTAGGGATCGAAGGCCGGCAGCACGATCAGCCGGTCGTCCGGCATCGCCGCCCGGCGCAGCGCGTCGCTATCCGCCGCGCGCGCCCAGGCCTCGCGCCCGGCAAAGGCGACGCGCACCAGCCTGCGCCGCTCGCGCTGAAACAGGGCACGCGCTTCGGTCACCGGCAGCCCGGCGAACTTGGCGAAGTCCTGCTCGGTCGCGGGGCCAAAGGCCTCGAGGTAGCGGTCGAGGAACGCCGCGAGGCCGGTTTCGACCTCCTGGCGGTCGACCGGGACCCAGCGGTCGAGGCGGCGGAACGTGCCCATCGTCGCATTTGTGGGGCCATGGCACAGATAGCCGGGCTCGCTGACGCTCTTCAACAGGCTGCCCCAGCTCTGCTCGACCCATTCCCGCGCCCATTCGCCCACTTCCGGGCAGACCAGGTCGGCGATCTGGCGGCGGCTCAGATGCGCGTCGCCGATCGCCCGGGCGATGGCATCGCAGACCCGGCGGAACTTCTTGGCCGGCACGCCCTGGGCCGCGAACTGGCTGAGCCGCGCCGGCATGCGGGCGTCGCGCAACGCCAGGATCGCCGGCAGGTCGCGCGCCGCGACGATGTGCAGCGTGCCGCGCTGGGTCCACATCTTGACCAGGTCGCGCGTGTCGAACAGCTGGGCGCGCACCGCGGCGCTGGTGACGCCCGGGCAGCGCGCGCGGAGCTGCAGCACGCCGGCGGAATGCACCTGCGCCTGCGCGCCCAAGAGCCGCGACGCCGCCGCCACCGCATCGGCCGCCGGCGCCAGCAGGTGCTGGCGGTCGAGCCGGAACGCCCGCACATGGTCGAGCGAAAGTTCGAGCGCGGACTTGCCTTCCATGCGCGTCAAGCGCCGGTTTAAAATTCACGCGGCGCGGCGGGCCGCGTGAGACGGAATGGCGGCGATCTTGCGCCCAAGCCGCCGCTCGGCGTGCCACAGGTCATGGGCGATCTGCATCCGGAGCCAAAGCCACGGGCCATTGCCGCAGAACCGGCCCAGCCGCACCGCCATCTCGGGCGAAATCGACATGCTGCCGTTCATGATGCGATGCAGCGTCTGGCGCGTGATGCCGAGCTGCCGCGCCGCTGTGCTGACGCTCAGCTCCAGCGCGGGCAGAACGTCGTCGCGCAGGATCGCCCCGGGATGGACCGGCGCCATCCGCGGTTCGGTGGTCACAAGAAATTCTCGCTTCTTCGCCATCGCACCCTGCCTAGTGATACTGCTCCAGATCGACACGCCACGGGTCCCCCTCGTTCCATTCGAAGGTGATGCCCCACGGCCCGTTCACGTGAACGCTGTAGCGGACCGGCTTCCCCCGCAAGGGATGAAAGTCGAATCCCGGCACGTTCATGTCCTGCGGACGCGTCGCCTGGTTCAACGCCGCAAGCCGGGCGCGGCACCGGTCGGCGAGGTCCGGCTTCACCCGCCGCGCGTCTCCGGTGACAAACAGGTCGCGCAGGCCCTTGTGCCGGAAGCTCCGGATCATGCCAATATGTAACGCATTTCGCGACAGGTGTAAATTGTTGCGTTACAGGCGCGAGGCCGGTGCGTGCAGGAACGCCTTCGTTTCCGCCACCGCCTCGGCCAGGCCGCAGCGGCGCGGCTCGACGCCGGGCGGGAAGGCGCCGAACAGGCGTGTCGGCATCATGCGGTCGAGCAGCACGAACACGCCGATGTCGTCGGCGCGGCGGATCAGCCGGCCGAAGGCCTGCTTCAGCCTGAGGCGCGTGATCATGTCGTCGTAGATCCGCCCGCCGAAGGCGTTGCGCCGCGCCTTGTGCAGGATGTCGGGGCGCGGCCAGGGCACGCGGTCGAACACGATCAGGCGCAGCGCGCGGCCCGGCACGTCCACGCCGTCGCGGACCGCGTCGGTGCCGAGCAGGCAGGCATCGCCCTCCGCGCGCAGGATGCCCACCAGCGTCGCGACGTCCATGCCGTCGACATGCTGGGCATAGAGCGGCAGGCCCGCGGCTTCGATCGGCGGCGCCAGCAGCTTGTGCGCGGCGCGCAGGCGCGAGATCGCGGTGAACAGGCCGAGCGCCCCACCGCCCGAGGCCAGGAACAGCTCGCGATAGGCCGCGGCGATCTGCGCCATGTCGTCCTTCTTCACGTCGGTGACGATGAAGACGCGGGTCAGGCGCGGATAGTCGAACGGCGACGGCACGGAGGCCCGGATCGCCGGCTTGGGCAGATGGCGCGCGCCGGTGCGCGCCTCGGCCGCCGCCCAGTCCGCCTCGACATCGCCCGAGCCGTCGGTGAGCGTCGCCGAGGTGACCGCGAGGCCGTGCGCGCGCTCGGCCGAGACCTTAGCGAAGGGGATCATCGGGTCGACCCAGTGGCGATGGATGCCGACATCGACATCCCGCGCCTCGATACGGTCGATCGACAGCCAGTCGACGAATTCGGGCGGCGTGCCGATCTGCAATGCGCGCAGCATGCCCTGCCAGGCCTTGCACGCCCCCTCGCCGCGCCGCTCGATGCCCCTCGCCATCGCCTCGATTCGGAGGCGCGTGTTGGTGTCGAGATCGGCCGCCTCGTCGTCCAGGCGGCGCATCAGGTTCCGGCGCAGCACCGCCAAGGGCTCGACGATGCGCTGGAGATGCTGGTCGAGCGCGCGCGCCGCCTCCAGCAAGCCCGCGACCGGCGCCGAGGTGTCGGTTTCCAGCGCCTGGGCCCCGCCGAAGCCTTCGGCGCGCGCGCGGACCTGCTGGCGCACCAGCGACAGCAACTGCTCGGTCGGGCCGTGCGGCTGGTCGTCGGCGAGCCGGTTGCCCCAGCCTTCGCCGGGCAGGGCGCGCGCCGCGGCCTGCACCGCGTCGATCGCGGCCGCGCTCTCGGCGTCGAGCAGGTCCTCGAGCCGGCGCTTCAGCCCGCGCGCGCGGCTCGACCGCCCTTCCGCGCCCAAGAGCCAGCGGCGCAGCTCGGCCGTCTCCTGCCCCGTCAGCGCGGCGGAAAAGGCATTGTCGGCGGCGTCGAACAGATGGTGGCCCTCGTCGAACACCACGCGCGTCGGCAGCCGGCCCTCGTCCCCCGCCCGCGCCGCCTCGGTCAGCACCAGCGCGTGGTTGGCGACCACGAGGCGCGCGCGCCGCGCCCGGCGGATCGACTTCTCGATGAAGCACTTGTGGTAGTGCGGGCAGGCGGAATAGACGCATTCGCCGCGCCGGTCGGTCAGGCCAAACGTACGGCCGCGGCCGGTGACATCGGCCAGCCAGGACGGGAAGTCGCCGCCCACCATGTCGCCGTCGCGCGATCGCGCGGCCCAGCGCGCCATCAGCCCCAGCGCCACCGCGTCGCGCGGCCGCGCGCCCATGCCGCGCACCGCCTCCTCGAAGTTCAGCAGGCACAGGTAGTTCTCGCGCCCCTTGCGCAGCACCCCGCGGCGCGCCTTCTCGACCGGGTCGGGATAGAGCCGGTCCAGTTCCTCGTCGATCGGGTGCTGCAGGTTGCGCGTGTAGGTGCTGAGCCAGACCGCGCCCTGGTTCTTCTCGGCCCACAGGCTGGCCGGCGCGATGTAGCCCAGCGTCTTGCCGACGCCGGTGCCGGCCTCGGCCAGCACCATGGCGGGCTCGCCCTCGCGCTCGCGCGGCAGGAAGGCGGCCGCCAGCGCGGAGGCGTAGTCGCCCTGCTGCGGCCGGGGCTCG
>JADZDN010000255.1 GCA_020851015.1 Alphaproteobacteria bacterium
CGCCCGGCCGCGGCTTCACCGAGGGCGGCGTGGCGCTGGGCCGCAAGATGTTCGCGGCCTGCAAGAACACCGTCGCCCAGAGCATCAAGTGGCCGCTGCGCAAATGCCTGGAAAACCGCCTGGACGAACAGCAGCGCGAGATCAACCAGGACTATTGGGACCAGCAGGGCGGGGTGTGAGTCACCATGCCCTCACCCGCCCTCCGCTGCGCTCCGGGCACCCTCTCCCGCCGCGGGCGGGAGAGGGAGGGGCCCAGCGCGCGAGCGCTGGGAGGGTGAGGGCTTTGTCCTGAACCTGTTGAAGGACGTTTTCTCTAGAGTCATATGCCCACCTCCCGCCCGACCCTCACCCTGCGCAGCTACGCGGCGGCGGCCTGCCTGCATGCGCATGACGACTACCACCAGCTCGTCCTGCCGATCGCGGGCGCGATGCGCATGGACGTGGCCGGCACGCCGGGCGAGATCGCCGGCGAGCGGGCCGTGCTGGTGGCGCGCGGCCTGCCGCACGAGTTCCGGGTCGATGGGTGGAACCGCTTCGTCGTGCTGGACTTCCCCGATGCCGCCAGGCGCGGGCCGGTGCTGGCGGCCGGAGTCGTCGACCGCGCGCGGCAGGCGCCGTTCTTCGCGCTCGACAAGGGCTTCCAGCATCTCGCGCTCTACCTCGCGCATGTGATGGACCAGGGGCCGCTGCCCGATGCGATTTCCGGACAGGCGGCCGACCTGGTCAGCCATGCCGTGCTGGGCGCGCTAGCGGGCGCGAGCGTGGACGAGGCCGTCGCGCGCGCGGTCGCCCTCATTCATGCCCGCTATCCCGAGCGCCTGACGGTCTCTGTCCTGGCGGGCGAAATCGGCGTGTCGGTGAGCGTGCTGCACGAGCGCTTCCGCGGCGCGACGGGGCGCACGCCGATCGACTACCTGCAGTCCGTGCGCCTGGACGAGGCCGAGCGCCTGCTGCGCGCCTCGCGCCTGTCGATCGCCGAAATCGCGGTGCGCGTCGGCTTCTCCGACCAGACCGCGCTGACCCGTGCGTTTCGGCGCGCGCGCGGCGTGACGCCGGGCAGCCTGCGTCGGACATCGTAGCCTCGGTCAAATCCTTCGCAGCCCCAGCCAAGACACCCGCCGCCATTGCCGGTATGGTCTGCATCATTCCCGCATCAACCAGGGACCGACCGCCATGCGCCTCTCCGACTTCAAGGCACTGACCTTCGACTGCTACGGCACGCTGATCGACTGGGAGGCGGGCATCCTGAATGAGCTGAAGCCCTGGGCGAAGAAGCACGGGCTCAACTATACCGACGACCAGATCCTCGAGACCTTCGCCGAGGTGGAGTCGGCCGTGGAGCACGACAATCCGGGGATGATCTACCGCGACATCCTGGCCGAGGTGCATCGCAAGCTGGCGGCGAAGTGGAAGATCGCGGCGGACGAGAAGGCGGCGAAGGACTTCGGCGAATCCGTGCCGCGCTGGCCGGCCTTCCCGGACTCGGCCGAGGCGCTGGCCTATCTGAAGCAGCACTACACGCTGGTGATCCTCTCCAACGTGCACAACGACGGCATCGCCGCGTCGGCGAAGAAGATGGGCAACCCGTTCCACCACATCTTCACCGCCGAGATGATCGGCTCCTACAAGCCGTCGCTGCGGAATTT
Source organism: Alphaproteobacteria bacterium (assembly GCA_020851015.1). Next base: position 1,647 of record JADZDN010000255.1, read on the forward strand.
CGAGTACATGATCGACAAGCTGAAGGGCCTGGGCCTGCCCAAGGACAAGATACTGCACACCGCGCAGAGCCTGTTCCACGACCACAAGCCGGCGCAGGAGATGGGGCTCACCAGCGCCTGGATCGACCGCCGCGCCGGCAAGCAGGGGCAGGGCGCGACCAAGAAGCTCGCCAGCCAGCCCAAGGTGCAGTTCCGCTTCACCTCCCTGGCCGAGTTCGCCGCCGCGCACAAGGCCGAGCAGAAGAAGGGCTGAACCCTAAGCCCGGGCGGCCGCCATGGCCGACGCGTTCGATTTCGTCGTGATCGGCGCCGGCGCGGCCGGCGTGTCGGTCGCCTGCGAACTGTCGGCCACGGGCCGCGTGGCGCTGGTGGAGCGCGAGAGCGCGCCGGCCTATCACAGCACCAGCCGCTCGGCCGCCGTGCTGGCCGAGAACTACGGGCCCGTGGGCTGGCAGCGCCTGTCGACGGCAAGCCGGCCCTTTTTCGAGAACCCGCCCGCGGGCTTCGCGGAGCACCCCCTGCTGCGGCCGCTCGGCGCGCTGTTCCTGGCGACGCAGGCGGAGGCGCCGGCGCTCGAAGAATCGGCGCGCGAGCTGGCACGGCGCGGCGTGCCGCACCGGCTGCTGCCGGCGCGCGAGGCCGGGGCGTTGAGCCCGACCGTGCGGCTCGATCCCTTCGCGCTGGCGCTGCACGAGCCGGGCTGCGCCGATATCGACGCCGCGGCGCTGGTGCAGGGCTATCTGCGGCAGATCAGGCGTAACGGCGCCACCGTCCACCTGGACGCCGAAGTGCGGTCGATCGGGCGCCGCGATGGGGTCTGGCGGGTCGAGGCCGGCCGGTCGACGCTGGCCGCGCCGATCCTCGTCAATGCCGCCGGCGCCTGGGCCGACGACATCGCCGCCCTGGCCGGCCTGCCGCGCCGGGGCGTCAAGCCCTACCGCCGCACCGCATTCACCTTCGATCCGCCCGAGGGGGCGGCGAGCCGAACCTGGCCGATGACCTTCGACATGGCGGAGACCTGGTACTTCAAGCCGGAGGCCGGGCGGATCATGGTCTCGCCGGTCGACAAGACGCTTTCGCCGCCCTGCGACTGCCAGCCCGAGGACTATGACGTGGCGGTGGCGGTCGACCGTATCGAGCGGGCGACCACGATGCAGGTCAGGCGTATCCACAGCCGCTGGGCAGGGCTGCGGACCTTCGCGCCGGACGAGCAGCCGGTGATCGGGCCGGACCCGGCCGATCCGGGCTTCATCTGGCTGGCCGGGCAGGGTGGCAACGGCGTGATGGCAGCCCCGGCGGCGGCAAGGCTGGCCGCCGGGCTTGCGACCGGGGCAGGCGTCCCGGCCGATCTCGCCCGGCTGGGCGTGGATGCGGCCGCTACGTCGCCGGGACGGCTTCCGCCCCAACCCCATGCTTGACCCGGTGATGCAAGGTGAACTGCATCACATGATCGGCGCAGCGCTCGATCCATAGTCTCCCTCGTGGCCGGGGAGGGAAACCGCTACGGCCGACGGAGAGGGAGCATGATGGTCCGCATGCTGACCGATAGGCGCGGCGTCCCGGTTTCGAGCGCGAGCCGCCGGTCCTTGGAACGCCTGGAGCAGGCTTGCGAGCTTTTCCATGCCTGCGGTCACGATCCCCTCTCCATCATCGACGCGGCCCTGGCCGAAGATCCCGAACTCGTCATGGGACATTGCCTGCGGGCGGGATTGCTTGCCGCTGCTTCCGACCGGTCCTTCGTTGGCGAGATCGCGCGCAGCCTCGCCGCCGCCGAGGCGCTGGGGCCGCGGGCCAATGACCGTGAGCGGTGCCACATTGCCGCCCTGCGCGCCTGGGCCGACGGCGACCTCGACACCGCATCCGACCATTACGGCCGTGTCCTGATTGAATACCCGCGCGATTTGCTTGCGCTGCAGCTTGCGCATCGCCGCGATTTCATCGCCGGGCAGACCGACCTGCTGCGCGACCGGGTCGCCCGGGTGCTGCCTGCCTGGGATGGCGACGTGCCAGGGTATAATTTCGTGCTGGGGATGCACGCCTTCGGGCTTGCCGAGGCGGGGGACTACCGGCGCGCGGAGGAACGCGGGCGCCTGGCGGTCGCCATCGAGCCACGCGATGCCTGGGCGATCCACGCGGTTGCGCACGTAATGGAGATGCAGGGGCGCGCCCGCGAGGGAATCGACTGGCTGGCGCGGCGGCGGCAGGACTGGGCGGGAGCCGGCCTGCTCGCCTGCCATTTCGGATGGCACCTGGCCCTGTTCCGTCTCGATCGTGGCGATACCGAAGCCGCACTCGATCTCTACGACCGCGCGATCCGCGGCACGCGGTCGCCTGCCCCGCTGGCGATGCTCGATGCCGCTGCGCTGCTGTGGCGCCTGCAGCTTCGCCGCATCCCGGTGGGCGGCCGCTGGGCCGAACTGGCGGACGCCTACGAAGCCGGCGGGCAGGAGGGGTTTTCCGCGTTCAACGACATGCACGCCATGATGACGTATGGCGCCACCGGGCGCTCGGTTCAGGCCCGGCGGCTGCTGGCGGCACTGGAACGCCGGGCCGAGGCACCGGACAGCAACGGCCAGATGACGCGCCAGGCGGGCCTGCCCGTCTGCCGGGCGCTGTTGGCCTTCGCGCAAGGCCAGTACGCGCTTGCCGTCGACCTGCTGCTGCGCGTGCGGCCGATCGCGTATCGCTTCGGCGGCAGCCATGTGCAGCGGGACGTGTTGTCGCTGACCCTGGTGGAGGCCGCCCTCCGGTGCGGGCAGGGCCAGACCGCCCGCGCGATCGCCGCCGAGCGCCTGGATCTGAAGCCGGTGGGCGCCAACCGGGCCCTGGCCGATCGCGCCGCGCGCGTTGTTAACGAATCGGCGCCGGCCTGACCCGTCCTCCACACGGCCGCGGCGGCCTGCCTATGCACGTATTCGCTGCCCGCTTGCCGCTCAAATCATATCGATTTGCGGCGATTGTGGCAGAAAGGCATCAGTCTCCCCGCCTTGCCGGCGCTGGAAAAGACCCTTTGCAATATATTGAAACAGAAGGCGCCGCCGCCGAATGTTAAGAATTTAGTCAATTCTCTTCGATCAAGTTGTTGAATGTATATGGCGTTGCACATACCGGAACCCCCCGGTAGCGTTCCTGGCGCAAGCGCGGGGATTGTCGGCCGAAGGGGTTCGGCCCTGCCCCCATACAAGCGCTGCATTGGGCAACGGCCCCAAGGGAAACTTGGGGCAGGCGAGGCAGCGGACGGCGAGCCAGCCGCACGGGGCCTCCCGACAATGAGGGGACGGGGCTTGTTCGGGGGAATGTTTTTCCGCCTGAGAGGGCTGGTCGACCGGCTGTTTCCCGATCGCCAGCTGTTCGTTCGTGCCAACGACCATGTCCGCTTCCTGGCGCTTTCTCGCCGGACGCAGCTTGTCCTCGCCTGCGGGGGCATCGTGCTGGTGGGCTGGATGGTCGCGGCGACCGCGTTTGCGATCGCGATGCATCGGTCGCTGGACGGCCGGGACCAGCGGTTGGCGCGGCAGCGCATCGCCTATGACAAGCTGGTTTCCGACGTGTCCGCCTATCAGGACAAGGTGAGCCAGGTCACCCGCAGTCTCCGGGACCGCCAAGCCTACCTGCTGGGACTGTTCGAGACGGGAGCGGGCCGCGACACGGCGAGCGATGCGGCGGCCGCGGAATCCGGCGGACGCGAGGCTGCCGCACGCGCCGCCTTGCAGCGCCAAATCCGCCAGCTCGACGGTGAGCTGGAAACCATGACCGACATGAGCGTGGCGCTGGAAGAGAACTTGGCCGACGTGCGCCAGCGCCTGGCGAACGCCATGGCCGAGCGTGACCAGGTGGCGATGGCGCGCGCCGAGCTGTGGCAGCGCCTGCAGGAATCGCAGCGCCGCGAGAAGGGCGAGGCGGAGCGCAACCTGACCCTGCGCGATACGCTGGGCCGCACGCTGCAACAGCTCAACCTGGCGACCGACGAGCGCGACCAGATCGAGCGCGAGCGCGACTTCTATCGCACGCGCTTCAAGGACCTGGAGCGCGATATCGCGGACGGGCAAGAGCAGCAGCAGAACCTGGTGTACCGTCTGGCAGAGCGCGCCGGCGACAGTATCCAGGAGGCCGAGCGCATCGTTGCGCTGACCGGCATCAGCCCCAAGTCGATGGTCCGGACTGCCCACGCGATGCCTGCTACGGCGCTGGGCGGCCCATTCGTGCCGCTCGACCGCAAGGAACGCCCGCTGGAGCCGCTGCAGTCGGCCATCGCGTTGCTGGATCTCCAGCTCGAGCGATGGGACGGGTTGCAGCAACTGCTGCGCGCGATGCCGTTCGCGCCCCCGGTCGACAGCTACTCGATCACCAGCACGTTCGGGCCGCGCAGCGATCCGTTCACCCAGTCGATGGCGATGCACCAGGGCCTGGACATGTCCGCCCCGCGCCGGGCGACGGTCTATGTCTCCGCCCCCGGGACGGTCGTGTTTGCCAGCCGCAAGGACCGCTACGGCAAGATGATCGAGATCGACCACGGCATGGGCATCGTCACCCGCTACGGACATTTGGACGAAATACTGGTGAAGCCGGGCGACAAGGTCGGTTTCCGTACCAAGATCGGCTTGGTGGGCAGCACCGGCCGGACCTCCGGCTCGCATCTGCACTACGAGATCGTGGTGAAGGGCAAGCCGTTGGACCCGCAGCGCTTCATGGATGTCGGCAAGCACCTGTTCAAGGAGGTGGACGTCGCCGACGCCAAACCCGCGGCCGCCATCAAGGTGCGTGGCCGCAACAGCGTGGCGAGGAACTGAGCAGGGAACGTTCCCTGTCGCGCGCGGCCAGGAAGGAGACTCGCGAGATGGACATCAGGCGGATCATCACCGGCGCGGCGGAAAAGACTGCGGCCGACAAGTCCCGGGCCGTGGTCCCCGCAACCAAGGGCCAGACGCCCGGGCCGAAGAAGGCGGCCGCACCCTCGCTCATCAGCGCCGATCTCCGTATTTCCGGCGACCTCGTCAGCACCGGCGACATCCATGTCGAGGGCATCGTCGAGGGCGATATCCGCTCGGCCATGCTGACGATCGGCGAGGGGGCGGAGGTGCGCGGGGCGATCGTGGCCGAGGCGGTCCGGGTGTGCGGCGCGGTGTTCGGACAGATCCAGGCCCATCGCGTCGAGCTGACCCGCACCGCCAAGGTAACCGGCGATATCCTGCACGAATTGCTGTCGATCGAGTCGGGGGCCTTCATCGAAGGCCATTGCCGCCGGGTCGAACCGGCGCGCGACGGGGTCGTCAACCTGGCCGACGCGGTGTCCAATCCGCTGGGCAAGAAGGGCGGGGCGGCCTGAGCTTCTCGGCACGGCGAATTGCGCGCCGCGGGCGGTCAGGCGGCGTGGTTGCCGATCGCGGCGTCGGCTGACGCGGTCGAGGGCGGCCGGTCGCGATCCGCGCCGCGCTCCCCATCCAGCGCGCGGCGGAGGGTCCAGGCAAGCTTGGCGGCATCGACCGGCTTCGCCAGGATGGCCATCACGCCCAGCGCCCGGGCCTGGACCTCGGCCAGTTCGTCGCTGAAGCCCGAGCAAAGGATGACCGGAATGTCGGGGCGCAGCGACTTGACGAAGCGGACGAGCTCCAGTCCGCTGATGCCCGGCATCTTCACGTCACTGACGATCGCATCCCAGGCATTGGGATCCTCGCCGAGCGCTTCCACGGCGTCGCTGGGGTCGGTGCAGGCCGTGACCTCGTAGCCGAGGCGCTCCAGCGATTTTGCCAGCATCGTGGCGACCAGCTCCTGGTCGTCGATCACCAGAACGCGCTCGCGCCCATGGGGCATGGCGACCTTCTGTCCCGCGTTGCTTGTCGCGGCATCGATGGCGTGAACCGGCAGGTAGATGCGGAAGACGGTGCCCTTGCCCTCGCGCGTCGTCACCTCGATCAGCCCGTCATGGGCCAGGACGATGCCATGCACGGCGGCCAGTCCAAGCCCGGTGCCCTTGCCGATCTCCTTGGTCGTGAAGAAGGGATCAAACATCCGGTCGATAATGCGCTTGGACATGCCGGTCCCGGTATCGGCGACGGCGATGCAGATATAGCGCTCGTGACCGGACGGGCCGCCGGCGACGACGCGCAGCTCGCCGCTGGCGGGATCCTCCTGCACCACGGCGCCCGTCGCCTTGTGGTCGGCCGGCATCCGCGCCGCGTCGATGGCGCGCGGCGGCCGGACCGGGCCTTCGAGCGAGATGGCGACCGTGCCGGCATTGCCTTCCAAGGCGTCGTTCGCATTCACGCAGAGATTCATCAAGACCTGGCCGATCTGGGTCGGGTTGGCCCAGACGACCGCGCCGCGCGTCCGGTCATCGATCTCCAACCGGGTGGAGGGCGGCAAGGTCTGGCGCAGCATCTGCGCGGTCTCTTCCAGCACCGTCCCCGCGGCGACGGGAAGACGCTCGACGTCCTGTGAACGGCTGAAGGCAAGGATCTGGCGCACGAGGTGCTTGGCGTGGTTGGCGGCGGTGACGATGTGCGCGGCAAATTTCGCCTGATCCGATCCGGGCGCGAGATCTTCCGACAGAAACCCCGCGTAGCCGACGATTGCCGCCAGGATGTTGTTGAAGTCGTGGGCGATGCCGCCCGCCAGCCGCCCGACAGCCTCCATCTTCTGCGCCTGGTGGAACTGGCGCTCCAGGCGGGCATGCTGCTGCTGAAGCTCCAGCTCATGCTGGACGTCGCGCATCGCCAGCACCAGCCCGCCGTCTTCCAGCGCCGACAGGGCGAGGTCCATCGGAAAGGTCGTGCCGTCGCGGCGCTGCGCCAGGGCCGAGCCGCGCCAGGTGGCGGAGGCGCGCGCCTCGCCCACGGCCTTGCCGGGACTGTTCTCGCGGTCCGCGCCCGCGAACAGCTCGGCCCAAGGGCGGCCGGCCATTGCTTCCGGGCTCTCCCGGTAGATCGCGCAGAAGGATTTGCTGGCGTACTGCATGCGCCCGTCCGCGTCGATCATCGCGATTCCGTCGGGCGACGCCTCGATCGCGGTCAGTCGCTTGCGGAGCAGCTCCTCGGCTCGCACCATGTCGGTGATATCCGCGCGCACGCTGACGATGCCGCCGCCGCGCGTGCGGCGGTCGCTGACGCGCAGCACGCGCCCGTCGGCCAGACGCTGGATGAACGGCCCTTTCGGCTCGCGATGCTGCTGCAGGCGGATGCGGGTCCAGGTCTCGGGATCCTGATCGGTCGCATACTCGCCCTTGCGCGCGCTTTCCAGAAGGAGGTCCTGCAACCGGACGCCCGGCTTCACCATCGCGGCGATGGAGGGGTAGAAGCCCTTGTACGGGCCGTTCGCGATCACCAGGCGCTCGTCGCGGTCGTAGAGCACGAAGCCCTCGTTGGTGCTTTCGATCGCGTCCTCCAGCTGCTGGCGGGCCAGCAAGGCGCCCGCCTCGGCCTGCCGCGCGGCGTCATGCGCCCGTCGCGCGCTGCGCAGGCTTCGCCGCAGCATCACGATCAGGCAGGCGCCGGACAGCACCACCAGGCCGAAGGCGGCGAAGGTCTCGTACTGCTGCTCGCGGACCGTCGAGCTGCTCATCTTCGAGCGGTCGGTCATCAGCAGGGACTGCAGGATTTCCTGCAGCGGCGCGCGGTACTGCTCCAGGCGCTGGCGGGCGCGGCGATAGGGCGCGGGGTCAGCTCCGTCCAGCGCCGCCAGGTCCCGCTCCAGCGCCGGCAGGTCGTCCACGATCCCGCGCACTGCCTCGGTTGCGCCTGGCAACGAGCGAACTTTCAGGCCCTCCTCACCTTCGAGTATGAGCGGCAGCCGGCTCCAGAAGACATCGAGCCGCGTGAGCAAGCCGTCCTTTTTCGCGGGGGCCGGCTCGACCTGGTATGCCGACAGTTCTTCGGCCAGGCGCAGATACTCCACATTGGCCTGGGTCGCGATCCAGTTGCCGGTCCGGAAATAGTCCATGAAGACGTCGAACTGCTGCGCCAGCCGGACCGAGCTGAAGGCGCAGGCGACGGTGAATGCCGCGACAACCAGCGCCGCGATGCTATGGCTGGCAAGGCGGTTCATCGGCACTAGTTGACGATCAGCGTCTTGAGCTGCCAGATCATCTTGGCGTGCGTTTCGGCGTTGCGCAGTTCCGCCATCGCGTCGAGCGGATAGATGATCCACAGCGGCCCCTTGTCGCGCACCGGCATGTAGGCGCCGTCGCGCTTGATCGCGACGATAACGTCGTATTTCTGGGCGTCGGCCGCCGGGAACGAGACCTTGTAGTCGTTGATCGCGACGGCCGAGACGGTCTTGCCGTCGGCGCCGGCACGGGCCAGAAGGTCGCGCAGTCGTGGACCCGTGAACGTCGTCACCCCGTTCGACCATGGGGTCGAGGTGGCAACGACATGCTGGGGCAGCTTCTCCAGCCCGTCGCGGTCGAAGGCGACCGACACGCCGCGCGGATTGACCACGTTCAGGATGGGGATACCGGCGGCAATCTGCTGAGCGCTGGCACCACGGTCCCCGCCGGAAAACGAGAGGCCCAGCACGAGCCAAAGAAAGAGAAGAGCGCGCATTGCGGTCAGGCTCCATAGCCCTGGGGATGACCGTGCCACCCTGCGCCGCGGGACTTGCGAAATGGTTAGCGTGTTGGTGGCAGAACCGTTGCCTATGCTACTGCGCGAAGCGCTAGCCGTCCGTATAGGTGGTGCGACCGATGCGCATGACACCTTTGGCTCGCGGCCCTGTACGGACGCCCGGTAGGCCCGTTCGACGCAATTCGATAGAAATGCGCGGCGTTTGAACGACACGCCGGCGGCACCTGCTCCGGCCTGCTCCAGGAGAGAGCGATGAGGGCACTGGTCATCGACGACAGCGAGTTGGTGCGGGACTTCGTAGCACGCTGCCTGCAGCGGGCGGGCCACGAAGCGATGACGGCCAGCAACGGCCGCGAGGGACTGGCCCGGTTCGATGCCGGCCAATTCGACGTGGTGGTCTCGGACATCTTCATGCCGGAGTGCGACGGGCTGGAAGTCATGAAAGAGCTGCGCCGCAGGGCGCCGGGCACGGCCATTGTCCTGATGTCAGGCGGTACGCCGTCGATCGATCACGACTATCTGGCGATCGCCGAGCGGCTGGGCGCGTCGGCGACCCTGCAGAAGCCGTTCCTGCCCGCGGAACTGCTGCGTGCAGTGGACCGTGCGATGGATCGCCCGCTGATGGCGCCTGCCGGCTGAAAGCTCTTGTGGGCGGGCAAGCCCCGCTTTCCGCGCTCAGAACCGCGGGCTAGGTCAGCGGTGCATTGATCCCGCGCTGATGTGCGATGGCGACCGCCTCGGTGCGGTTGCGCGCGCCCAGCTTACGGCACACGCCGCGCACATGCAGCTTGATCGTGACTTCCTCGATGCCGAGGCTGAGCGCGATCTCCTTGTTGGAACGCCCGCGCAGCAGGTGGCCAAGCACTTCGTGCTCGCGGCGCGTGAACGCGGGGCCGCCGGCATCGCGCCCGGCACCGTCGCCCGCAGCGCCGCCTTCGCCCAGCGCCGCGGAGGGAATGAAGGTCTCGCCCGCCACGACCAGGCGCAGCGCGTTGACGAGCACGCGGCCGTTCATGGTCTTGGGGAAGAATCCCCTGGCGCCCTGGGCCAGGGTCTGGCGCACCACGCTGGGATCGTTGTTCCCCGACATGATGACGACCGGCGTCTGCGGCCGCATCGCGCGGGCGCGGCGCAGCCCCTCGAGCCCGTTCATGCCGGGCATATTAAGATCCAGTACGATCACGTCCGGCGGCGGGTTCTGCTCGATCAGCCCCAGCGCCTCTTGCATGTCGCGGCCCGCGCTGATGGCGATATCCGGCGCCAGTCGCTCGATATAGGCCTTCAGCGACTCGCGGACGAGATCGTGATCGTCAGCTAGAATGACACGCATCGTTCGTCCAAAGCCCTATCCTAGGGAGCCAGATTGCCCGAGCCTGGTTAAGAAAGTCCTGCCACTCCGCGTTGCAACGCATTCGCAAATACACTCGAATCGACATTGCCGCCAGAGCATACCACCACGACCGTCCGGTCGCGTGCGTCAAGTTTGCCGCTCAGAATTGACGCTAGCGCAACCGCGCCCCCCGGCTCCACCACCAGCTTCAGATGGGTAAAAGCCATCCTCATGGCGTGGGCAACCTCATCGTCGGCGACGGCAAGGCCCCCACGCAGAGTCTTGCGGTTGATTGCGAAGGTGATTTCGCCGGGGGTCGGCGCAAGCAAGGCATCGCACCACGATTTCGCGCCGGGCTGCGTGCGTTCGCGCTGGCCGGACTTCAGCGAGCGGGCGGTGTCGTCGAAGCCGGCCGGCTCGGCGGCATAGACGGGCACGCCGGGCAGGGTTGCGGCGAGCGCCAGCGATGTTCCGGCGATCAGTCCGCCGCCGCCGCAGGGCACGACGACCGCCGCCGGTTCGGCGCCAAGCGCCCTGACATCGGCCGCGATCTCAAGTCCCGTCGTGCCCTGGCCCGCGATCACGTGCGGGTGATCGTACGGCGGCACGATGCTGGCGCGTTTGCTTGCCGCGATCGTGCGGGCGACGGCCTCGCGGTCGTCGCGCTGGCGGTCGAAGAACACGATCTCGGCGCCCCAGGCGCGGGTGCTCTCGACCTTGATGGCCGGCGCGTCCGACGGCATCACGATGGTCGCCGGCATGCCGAGCAGGTTGGCGGCCGCCGCCACGCCCTGGGCGTGGTTGCCCGAGGAGAACGCCACCACGCCGGCCGCGCGCGCGCCCGGCGGGATCTGGCTTACGCAGTTGTACGCGCCGCGGAACTTGAACGAGCCGGTGCGCTGCAGCACCTCCGGCTTGACGAGAATGCGTCCGCCGCCCAACCGGTTCAGTGCCGGGGATTCAAGCAGCGGCGTCCGCACCGCTTGGCCGCCGATGCGCACGGCAGCCTGCTCGATGTCGGCGATGCCGACGGCAAGGGGCGGCGCCTCAGAAGTCGGCGAGGAAGTCATGCAGCGCTGTCTCCACTTCGGGCTCTTCGAGGGTGGGCGCGTGCCCCACGTCGCGCACCGTGACGCGGACGAGGTCCGGCTTCTCCGCCGCCATGCGGTCGAAGGCCGCCGCCGTCACCACGTCGGACCATGCGCCCCGCAGCGCCAGCACGGGCACATTGCGCAGCGACCGGTAGAGCTGCCACAGGTCGGGCAGTTCGCGGCGCACGAGCTGCTTCAAGCCGCGCGCCAGGTTCAGGTCCCAGTTCACGTGCAGCCGCCCGTCAGGCCCGAGCTTGTAAGTGTTGTGCACCAGGCGCTGCCAGATGTGGTCGTTGCGCGCCGAGAGGTGCGGGAAGCGGTCGGACATGTGCCGGGCCGCGCTTTCCCAGTCCGGCTGCGGTTCGTCCTCGCCGACATAATCGATGATGCGGGCGATGCCCGCTACGTCGAATTCCGGCCCGGTATCGTTGAGTACGACCCCACGCAGCGCGGCCGGCATGGCGACGCCGAAGGCCATGCCCAGCACGCCGCCCAGCGACGTGCCGATCACGATGACCTCGTCCAGCCGGGCCACGGCCATCAGCTGGCGCAGATCATCGAGATAGACCTCGGGCCGGTAGTTGCGCCAGTCCGGGTCGCGCCCGCTTTCGCCGCGTCCGCGCAGGTCCGGGCACACCACGCGGCGGTCGCGGGCGAGCCGCCGCGCCAGCAGGTCGAAATCCTGGCTGTTGCGCGTCAGCCCGCCGAGGCAAAGGACCGGCGCGCGTCGCGAGGCCGGGTCGCCGTATTCGCGGTAGTAGAGCCGGATGCTGTCGCGCGAATGATAGAAGCGGTCGCGCCAGTCCCGCGGCTGCTCGGTCGGTGGCGGCGCGATGGTCATCACAGTCCCAACAGGGCAGGGACGTCGGCAAGACCGGCGACGACGATCTCCGGCGGGCTTGGCAGCCGGTCCGACGCCAGGTTGTTGCGGTTGATCCAGACGGCGTGGAAGCCGAAGGACTGCGCGCCGTGCGCGTCCCACCCGTTCGATGACAGGAAGCAGATGCGGTTCGCCGGCATGCCCAGCCGCTCGGCGGCGCGCCCGTAGACGGCCGGGCTGGGCTTGAAGACGCTGACCTCGTCGATCGACAGGACCATGTCGAGCTCGTCGCGAATCTTCGCCGCCGCGACGCCGGCCGCCAGCATCGTGGTCGATCCGTTCGACAGGATCGCCGTGCGCATCCCGGCGGCCTTCAGCCGCTTCAGCGCCGGCCCCGCGTCAGGGTAGGGGGCGAGCTGAAGGTAGAGCTGCATCAGCTCGGCGCGCAGTGCGGGATCGCTGAGGCCAAGCTGCTCCATCGCGTGGTCCAGGCTCTCGCCGGTGACGCGCCAGAAATCCGCGTGCCGATTCATCAGGCTGCGCAGCCAAGTGTATTCCAGCTGCTTCATGCGCCACAGGCGCCAGAGCTGGTCGGCCTGGGGCAGCTTGGACGCGCTGCTGCGCAGGACCGCCGAGCTGATGTCGAGCAGCGTTCCATAGGCATCGAACACGCAGGCGTCGATCTCTGGCAGGCGCGCGCGCTGATCGCTCATGCGCGGCCTCACTGCGTGGCCGATGCGGCCCGCGCGGCGGGTAGCGGCGGCGTCGGCTGGCCGAGGCGCAGCCGGTAGACGAAGGCGCTCTCGAGCACGCGCTGCACGTAATTGCGCGTCTCGTCGAACGGGATCGATTCGACCCAGTCGACCAGGGAATCCTCGTCGCCCCGCGGATCGCCGTTCTCGCGCGTCCAGCGCTTGGCGCGGCTGGGGCCGGCGTTGTAGGCAGCCAGCGCCCCCGGCACGCCGCCCATGTCGTCGATCATCGACTTCAGGTAGGCGCGGCCCAGCGTCACGTTATAGGCCGGATCCTCGGTCAGCGTGTGCGGCTGGTAGCCGACCTTGAGTTCCTTGGCCACCAGCCTTGCCGTGTCGGGCATGAGCTGCATCAGCCCGCGCGCCCCTGCGGAACTGACGGCTTGGCGGTCGAACCCGCTTTCCTGGCGGATCAGCGCATGGACCAGCGCCGGGTCCAGCCCGTCATCCGGCTGCTTGAATTTCAGGAGCGGGTAGCCGAGCGTGGTCAGCGGCACGGCCTCGCGCTCCGCGCGGCGCGACACGCGGACGGCCTGGTCCAGCATGTCCATCGCGGTTGCAAGGCGCGCTACCAGCGCAAAGTCCGACGGGGTGCCGGCATTCTGCGCCAGGTGCCGGAACATCAGCTTGACCCGCTCGCGCTCGTCGATCTCGGCCATCATGCGCGTCAGCCGCGCCAGCTCCCCGCGCTCGAAGCGGGAAATCTGCTCGGCGGTAGGTGCGGGCTCGGGTGCGAAGAAGTTGGCCGGATCCTCGCCCAGCCGCCGGGCGCTGAGCTGGCCGTAGAACGTGGTCACGTGCTTGGCCCCACGGCGATACCAGTCCTGCGCCGCGACCGGATCCTGGGCGGCATCGGCCGCGCGGCCCGACCAGTAGGCCGCGCGCGCCAGGCTGACGGGGTATTTCACGGCGCCATAAAGAGTCTGGAAGTGCTGGCGCGCCTCGACCGCGTCGTTGAGCGAGCGCAGCGCGATCCACCCGGCCAGGAACTCGGCCTCGGCCAGGCTGGGGCCCCCGTCCTGGCGGTGGTCCTTGGCGATGCGATAGGCCAGCGACACGTCGCCCGCCCCCAGCGTGCGGCGGATCACGTAGGACAGTTCGGTCCACCATTCGCCCGGCCGCCGCAGGTCGTGCGGCAGGTTCACCAGCAGCTCTCGCGCACCTTCATAGTCGCTCTGGCGGCGGCGATAGCGCAGCCGCTCGAACACCAGCCCAGGGTCGGTGCGCAGGGCTTCCGGCACCTTGGCGACGATCGTGTCGACGCCGCCTTCGCGGCGCATCAGGCGGATGCGCGCCTCGGCCAGGTGCCGGTAGGGCTCCTCGACGCGCGTCATCATGCGCCGCGCCGCCGGGACCTGGTCGTCCCACAGCAAGCGATCGAGGCGCGCGATATCGTCCTTGTCGGTCAGAATGCCGCGATAGCGGTCGAGGAAGGCGCGCTCCTCCGCCGCATCGAAATTCGCGTTGATCCAGGCCTGGCGCACCAGCGCGTTGGCCGCGTCGACGCGGCCGACGCTTACCATCGCCTGCGCGAGGGCCAGGTTGCCCTTGGTGCCGATCGGCGGAAAACGCTTGAACCACTCCAGCACCAGCTCGGCGGGCTGGCCCTGCGACTGGTCCTCAGCCCGGAGGCGCAGGCCGTTCTGGTAGGGCCAGTCGGGATTCTGGGCGATGAAATCGACCACGGTCGCGTAGTCGCCGCTGCTGGCGAGCTCGAGCGCGCGCAGCAGCTTGGCGGGAAGCTGCTCCTTGGCGCGCCCTGCCAGCTTCTGCACGTCGGCCCACTTGCCGTCCCTGGCCTTGGCGAAGGCTTCCTTGTAGAGCGCGCGGTCGGCGTCGGTGAGCAGCGGCTTCAGCGACGCGGGCAGGACGATTCCGGGCGTCTTGCGAAGATCGGGCTTCTTCGCGTTGGGCTTCTTGCCCGTCGCCGCCTGCGGCTTGGCGGTGCCGGTCTTCTTGCCAGCCTGTGCCTTCTTGCCGGCCTTGGCGGCACTGTCCGATCCCTTGAGCACGACCGGCGGATTTTCGGCGGCAAGTCCCGGCGGCACCGCCAGATGCACGGCGATCCAGGCGCCGGCGGCAACCAGCAGGGTCGAAGTCAGGGGCGGTCGCGCCATCGGTCCTTCCGCGCGGCCACACCGGCCGCATGCCGGCCTTATAGCAATCGGTCCCGGCGGCCACAACTTATCCACCGAATGCGTATGCAAATCCATAACGCGTCGCCTGGTTGCTTGCCGCGCCTTGCGCGCGCGGATATCGTGCCTGACGGGGTCCGGGCGCCGCGAACCGGGCCGGGTAGGGAGGATTTCCATGTTCAAAGGCTCGTTCGTCGCCCTGATCACGCCGTTCCGCGACGGCAAGGTCGACGAAAAGGCGTTCCAGTCCTTCGTGGACTGGCAGATCAACCAGGGCACCCATGGCCTGGTCCCGGTC
>JADZDN010000256.1 GCA_020851015.1 Alphaproteobacteria bacterium
ACCTGGGCAAGCTGCAGGCGATGGTCAAGAGCGGCAACGTCGAATGGGCGGTGACCGAGATCGGCGGCCAGGACGCGATCTTGGCCGAGGAGTCCGGCCTGCTCGAGCCGCTGGACCTCAAGGTGATCGACCTGTCGCGCTATCCCGAGCACCTGCGCGCGCGCAAGTTCGTGTTCCCCAAGGGCGTCTACTCGACGGTCATGGGCTATCGCACCGACGTCTTCAAGGAGGGCCAGCGGCCGCGGAGCTGGGCCGATTTCTGGGACGTGCAGAAATTCCCCGGGCCGCGCACGCTGCAGAACTCGCCGGTCGACAACCTGGAATTCGCGCTGATCGCCGACGGCGTGCCGAAGGACAAGCTCTATCCGCTCGACCTCGACCGCGCCTTCAAGAAGCTCGACCAGATCAAAAAGCACGTCACGGTGTGGTGGACCACGGGCGCGCAATCCGCCCAGGTGCTGATCGACAAGGAGGCGGTGCTGGGCACGGCGTGGAACGGGCGCTACTACGTGTTGATCGAGCAGAAGGCCCCGATCGCGATCGAATGGAACCAGGGTGCCTTGAAGGAATCCTCGTTCGGCATCCCGAAGGGCAGCAAGGACGCGTACTGGGGTCAGCGGTTCCTGGGGGTGGTCGCCGAGGCGAAGCCCCAAGGGGTCTACGCCAACATCATCGGCTATCCCGGTCTGAACCTGGACGCGACCAAATACACGGACGAGAAGCTGATCCCCTACCTGCCGACCAGCCCGGAGAACTTCCCCAAGCAGTTCTGGACCGACCTTGCCTGGTGGAAGGCCAATGGACCGGCGGTGCAGGAGCGCTGGGCGCGCTGGATGCTGCAATAGAAGCCCGAGGCCACGCGCGGGGCGGGTCGGCCGCCCCGCCGTCCATTCCGACAGGAGCATCATGTCCCGAGCCGAGGTCCTGGCGCGGCCGATCGCGCCCTTCGCCGAGCGCACGCGGCTGATCGAGGCCGAGCCCTTGCCGCGCAATATCGGCGCGCTGCTCGACGCGGCGGCCGACGCCGCGCCCGACCACACCGCGCTGCATTTCATCGACAGCGGCGAGACCTTCACCTACCGGGCCTTGCGCGAGGACGTGGCGCGGCTGGTGAACGGGCTGCGGTCGATCGGCGTCGGGCGCGGCACGCATGTCGCGATCATGCTGCCCAACATCCCGGAATGGCCGCTCACCTGGCTGGCCGCGGCGCGCATCGGCGCGGTGGTGGTGCCGGTCAACACGCGCAATACCGCGCGCGAGCTGCACTACGCGCTCGACGACGCCGAGGCTGACTACCTGGTGATTCACCGCGATTTCCTGCCGGTGCTCGACGCTATCGCCGCGCCGCCGCCGCGCATCGCCTGGCGCGTGATCGTCGCCGGCGGCGAGCCCGGCCCGCATCGGCGGTGGCGCGACCTGGTCGACGGCTTCGCGCCGACCCTGCCGGCCCTGGCCGAGCCCGCGCTCGATGACCTGGTCAACATCCAGTACACGTCGGGATCGACCGGCTATCCCAAGGGATGCCTGCTGTCGCACCGCTACTGGCTGCAATGCGCCAAGGCGCATTCCGCGGGCGACGGCCAGTCCTATCTGCGCGCGCTGGCGCCGACGCCGTTCTTCTACATGACGCCGCAATGGCTGGTGCTGTTCGCCTTCTATCAGCGCGGCACGCTCTACGTGGCGGCGCGCCAGAGCGGCAGCAGGTTCATGGACTGGGTCCGGCGCTACCGGATCAACTTCTGCCTGTTCCCGGGCGCGGCTTTCAAGCAGCCGCCGCATCCGCTCGACGCCCGGAACGAATTGACCCGCGTCAGCATCTACGGTTTCCCGCGCCAGGCCCAGGCCGAGCTGGAGCGGCGCTTCGATATCGTGGCGCGCGAGGCTTTCGGCATGACCGAGATCGGCGCCGGGCTGTCGGTGCCGCTGGAGGCCGAGGACATGACCGGGTCGGGCTCGGTCGGCCTGCCGGCGCCGTTCCGCGAATGCCGCATCGCCGACCCCGAGGGAAATACGCTGAAGCCCGGCGAGGTCGGCGAACTGCTGTTCCGCGGGCCGGGCATGCTGCAGGGCTACTACCGCAATCCCAAGGCCACCGCCGCGGCCTTCCACGGCGAATGGTTCCGTTCGGGCGACCTGGCGCGCCAGGACGAGCGCGGCAACTACTACATCGTCGGCCGGGCCAAGGACATGATCCGCCGCGCCGGCGAGAACATCGCCGCGTTCGAGGTCGAGCAGGTGGCCGGCGGCCTCAAGGGCATCGCCGAGGTCGCGGCCGTCGCGGTGCCCGACGATCTGCGCGGCGAGGAGGTCAAGATCTTCGTCGTGCTGCAGCAGGGCTTCACGCGCCAGACGCTGGGACCGGAGGCGATCTGGGCGCATTGCGCCGCCGGGCTCGCCAGCTTCAAGGTGCCGCGCTTCATCGAGTACCGCGACGCGCCGCTGCCGCGCACCGGCTCGGACAAGATCGACAAGGTGGCGCTGAAGCAGGCGGCGGCCGATCCGCGCGCGGGCTGCGCCGACCGGCTGGAGCGGGCGAAGGTGGCTGGGTAGGCGAGATCTCGCCGCGTGGGTCCTACCGACCCAGGTCTTTCGCCATTCCGAACTTCAATGCTAGCAAGTCGCTCAAAACAGCAGTGAAGTTCGGAATCAGGCTTCCAAAGCTGAAGCGTTGGGAAGAGCCATAGTTCCCGACAAGGCACGTCGCACGTCCGTGCACCACGCGTATCCGGTCTCCAAGCTCGGCGATGAGGCGTTCTACAAGTGCTTGGCGCGCACCGGCAGCAGCGGGTTTTTCGATCTGAAGCGCACCGAACGTCGCTATCGCAATCGACTGTGTCACATCTTCGATCGTTGCGCCTGCGTCGAGATTGATAGGAAACGCACGTTCGAAGAGCGCGGAAACGCTCTCGGCAGGCGCGCCCTCCACTTGAAAGACGATGTAGTCGACTGTCTTCGCCTCCGTATGGAGCCGAAGCCGCTCCGGATGCGCTGCGAACTCTCGAGCCGTCGACGGTGATAGATAAGTCGAGAACACTTCGCGGACTCTTCGTGTCTCTTGCCAATGCTGCACAGCCTGCTTGGTCGACCACAGGAGGACAAAGCAGCCTGCCGAAACGCCTAGGCTCAGCGGCACGAAGCTCTGCGGCCAGTCCACCAACGAGCCGTGCCCGAGCGCCTGCGCGGAGATCCACAGTACAAACGAGATTGATGCACTCAGGAGCAGCGCCACTGCGAAGTTGAGCTTCGCCGTCAACACAGCAACGGCTACAAGGATAGAGATGCAGATCAGGATTTCCATGGAACAGCGCTCAATTTGGATTTTTGCACGCTATCGCTGTTGTTCGAGGGCGGCAATGGTGTGAGGCGAATGACACAGTGTTGGTAGCAGCGTTGGTAACATTTCCGTCCCCCTCCCCTTGCGGGAGGGGGTTTAGGGGGAGGGGTTCGCGCGTGCAGGGGCGCGGACTCGCATCGATGGTCGCTGGGCTGCGGCTTACCCCTCCTCCTGTCCCCCTCCCGCAAGGGGAGGGGGGGACCGGAATTATAGAAGGAGCCGCTCTCGCCATCGTCGGCCGCCCCCTATACCCTCCCGCGACCGAGGGGAGAGAAGCATGGCCGAGCGCACCACCGTCATCCGCAACGCGGACTATGTCGTCGCCTGGAACGGCGCGGCGGAGTCGCACGAATACCTGACCGGCGCCGACCTGGCTTTCCGCGGGCGCGACATCGTCTTCGTGGGGAAAGGCTGGAAGGACAAGGCGGATAGCGAAATCGACGGGCGGGGAAAAATGCTGATCCCCGGCCTGGTCAACGTGCATTCGCATCCCAGCTCCGAGCCGGCGAACAAGGGCCTGCTGGAGGAGCTGGGCAGCCCCGGCCTGGGGCAGAGCTCGCTCTACGAGTTCATGCCGGTCTTCCGCATCGCGCCCGAGGCGGCGGCGGCCGCCACGCGCGTCGCCATGGCCGAGTTGCTGCAGAGCGGCGTCACGACGATCTGCGACCTGTCGCTGGCACGCCCAGGCTGGGCCGACGACCTGGCGGGCACCGGCATCCGCGCCGTGCTGTGCCCAATGTTCCGCTCGGCGAGCTGGCGCACCGACGACGGTCATTCGGTGACCTACCAGTGGGACAAGAAGGCCGGCGAGAGGGCGCTGGCCACGGCGCTCGAGACCATCGATCGCGCCAGACAGCATCCGAGCGGCCGCGTCGGCGGCATCCTGGGCCCGTCGCAGATCGACACCTGCACCGAGGGCTTGCTCAAGGACGCGCGCGACGAGGCCAAGCGCCGCGGCGTGCCGATCCAGCTCCACGCCGCGCAGAGCCTGGTCGAGTTCAACGAGATCACGCGGCGGCATGGCAAGACACCGATCGAGTGGCTCGACTCGCTGGGGCTGCTCGGTCCCGACCTGGTGATCGGCCACGGCATCTTCCTGAACGACCATCCCTGGGTGAAGTGGCCGCATGCCGACGATTTCCGCCGGCTCGCGGCCTCCGGCGCGCAGGTCGCGCACTGCCCCACCGTGTTCGCGCGCCGCGGCATCGCGCTCAACACGCTGGGCCGCTACATGGATGCCGGCATCGCCTGCGGGATCGGCACCGACACCTTCCCGCACAACATGGTGGACGAGCTGCGCACCGCCTGCTACGCGGGCCGCGTGCTCGCCGGCAATTTCAAGTCCGTCTCGACGGCCCATGTCTTCACGGCCGCGACGGTCGGCGGGGCCGCGATGCTGCGCCGACCGGATATCGGGCGGCTGGCGGTGGGGGCGAAGGCCGACTTCTCGGTGGTGGACCTGCGGCACCCCTACATGCGGCCGGTGCGCGAGCCGCTGCGCAGCCTGGTCTATTCCGCCGGCGAGCGGGCGATCCGCGACGTCTATGTCGACGGCGCCCAGGTCGTGCGCGAGGGCAGGGTGCTGACCGTCGATGTCGAGGCGGCGCTGCAGACGCTGGCGGAAGCCCAGGCCGGGGCGCTGGAGGTCGCGCCCGGGCGGGATTGGGCCAAACGCCGCGCCGACCAGATGTCGCCGATGGTTTTTCCGCTGCGTTCGTAAAGGGTTGGCCCGTTCAGGTGGCGTTCAGGTTGGCGTCCCCAGTATAATTGGCCGTAAGGGTCGTAGCTCCCGCGCGGGAGCCATTTGCCATTGGCCATTTGCCATTCGAAGGAGCAGGACATGCGGTTCGGTGGGGCGTGCAAGACGTTGATGGCGGCCGGCACGGTCGCGACCCTGACCCTGGCGACGACGGGCGAAGCCGCGGCCGGCGGGCGTGGCTACTACCGGGGCGGCTATGGCTACCACCGCGGATGCTGCAGCACGGCGACCTGGGTCGGGATCGGCCTTGGCGCGGCGGCGCTGGGCGGGCTCGCCTACCTGTCGACCACGCGGTCCTACTACGCGCCGAGCTACTACTACGGCCCGGCCTATTATCCTGCCTACTATCCGTACTATTCGCCGTATTCCTATTACGCGCCGTCCTATTATCCAGCGTCCTACTACTATGCGCCGCCGCCATACCCGGCGGCGCCTCCCGCGGCGGGCTACTACCAGGATCCGAACGCCCCGGCGCCGCAGCAGGCCCCGCAGCAGCAGGCGCCGACTACCTACTACCCGGCGCCCACCACCTACCAAGCGCCTTCGCCCTATCCGTCCCCGCCCTACCCGGTGCAGACCGTATCGGCGCCTTACCCGGCGCCGACCGATGCCCAGCCCGCCTATTATCAGCCGGCGCCGGTTCCGACGGGTGCGTTCGGCACCTCCAGCAACGCCTACGCGCCGCAGCGCGAACGGTAGAATCGGCTACTCCCGACAAGGCGCCGGCGCGGCAGGGCCGGCGCGTTGATCTTTTCGGGCTCATGGCGTAACGTTTAGCGAAACGTTTCGGTAGACTCGATGGCAACGATCCGGGATGTCGCCCGCGCGGCGCGGGTGTCGATCGCCACCGTCTCGGCGGTCGTGAACCGCAGCACCTTCGTCAGCTCCGCGCTGGAGGGACGGGTGCGGACGGCGATCGGCGCGACCGGCTACCGGCCGGACCTGCGCGCCCGCGCCTTGAAAAGCGGCGCGGCGCGCGTCCTCGGCCTTCTCGCGCGCGACCTTGCCCATGCCGGAAGCGCGGCTTTGGCACAGGCGGTGGCCGCCGCCCTGCAGGCGCGCGACTACGCGCTGCTGCTGGAAGTGAGCCGCGGCGAGCCGGCGCGGGCGCGGGCCTGCCTGGACCGGCTGCGCGACCAGCGCGTCGCGGGGCTGCTCCTTGTGGACGGCATGGCTGGCGGGGCGGGAGCTTATCGCGCCGATGTGCCGCTGGTGCAGGTCGGCGGGTCGGCGGACGAAGCAGTCGATTTTGTGGGGGTCGACCACGAAGCGGCGGCCGCCGCCGCGACCGCGCATCTGGCCGGGCTTGGCCATCGCCGCATAGCCTTGCTGGCCGGCCCGGCAACGGACCCGGCCACGGCGCTGCAGCTGGGCGCGTATCGAAGCGAGCTCGCGCGGCTGGGCCTTGCCTTCGATCCCCGGCTGGTGCGCATCGGCCCCGGCCGTCCCGAGCACGCCGCGACGTCGCTGGCAGCGCTGCTCGCGCTCGCCACGCCGCCGAGCGCGGTCGTCGTCGGCGATGCGGCGCTGGCGTCGGGCGCGGTCGGCATCCTGGCCGAGCGCGGATTGCGCGCGCCGCGGGATCTCTCGCTATTGAGTCTCGAGGACGCGGCCTGGATGGCGCCGCTGGGGCTGGGCGCCGGCGCCGCCAAGCCCGATCGGATCGCGGCGGCCGCGATCGACCAGTTGTTCGCGCGGATCGCGCAGCCGGCGTCGCCGGCCCGGCGCGTCGCGTTCGTCCCCGTGCTCGACCCCCGCCGTTCCTGCGCACCGTGCCCGCCCGGCCGGTGACGCGGCGGAGCGCGCGGGCCACGGCTTTGCGCTAGGGTGCCGCATGGCCCTTGCCTTCGCGCTCGTCCTGTCGCTGGTCGCCGCCACGTCCTTCATCTCGGGCATCTTCGGGGTGGCGGGCGGGCTCATCCTGATGGGCGGGCTGGTGTACCTGCTGCCGGTCTCGCAGGCGATGATTGTGCACGGCGTGGCGCAGTTCGTGTCGAACGGCTCGCGTGTCTATTTCTGGCGCCGGCACCTGGCGATCGACATCATCCTGAAGTTCACGCTGACCAGCTTCCTGTGCCTTGGCGTGTTCGCGTTCCTGCGGTTCGTCCCGTCGAAGACGCTGGTGCTGTTCCTGCTCGGCATCTCGACGGTGGCCCTGTTCTTCGTGCCCGACCGCTGGGCGCCGCGCATCACGCAGCGCGGCGTCGCCTATGGCACCGGCGTCGCGGCCACGGCGCTGATGCTGAT
Source organism: Alphaproteobacteria bacterium (assembly GCA_020851015.1). The sequence goes on from JADZDN010000256.1 coordinate 7,341, forward strand.
GGCCGGCGTCAGCGGCCCGTTCCTCGACCAGTTCTTCGTGCGCAGCGGGCTCGACCGGCGCGTGACGATCGCCACCAAGGCCGCGATGCAGTGCGTCTCGCACCTCGTCAAGATCGCGTATTTCGGCGCGCTGGCCGGCAACGGGCTGGACGAGGAATGGTGGCTGCTGGCCGGGCTGGCGCCGGTCGCCGCGGTCGCCGGCTCGTCGGCGGCGGCGCCGGTGCTGCACCGCATGACCGACAAGCAGTTCTACTGGTGGACGCGCCGGATCGTGCTGGTGCTCGGCGTCTACTATATCGTCGAGGCGGTCCGGTCGTGGCTGGCGTGAGCACGCGTCAGATATTGATCGCCGTCATCTGCGCCTCGGGATAGCGCGTGCCGGCGGTGACGCCGCGCGGGAAGGCCTTGTCGAGCGCGGCCAGGTCGTCCTTCGGCAGGACCAGGTCCACCGCGGCGGCGTTGGCTTCCAGGTAGCTTCGCCGCTTGGTGCCGGGGATCGGCACGATGTCCGGCCCTTGCGCCAGCACCCAGGCCAGCGCCACCTGGGCGGGGGTCGCGCCCAGCCGCTTTGCAACGGCCTCGAGCGGGGCCAGCAGCTTCACGTTGCGCGCCAGGTTCTCGGCCGAGAAGCGCGGATGCTCGCGCCGGCGGTCCTGGGCGACCAGCCCGTCCTGCGTCTTGAACTGCGCGCTCAAGAACCCGCGGCCGATCGGGGCATAGGCGACATAGGCGATGCCCAGCGCGCGGCAGGTCGGCAGCACGTCGGCCTCGAGGTCGCGCGTCCACAGCGAATACTCGCTCTGCAGCGCGGCGATCGGGTGCACCTTGTGGGCGCGGCGGATCGTCTGCGGCGCGGCCTCGGACAGGCCGAGGAAGCGCACCTTGCCCTGCTCGACCAGCCGCTTCATCGCGCCCACCGTCTCCTCGATCGGCACGGCGGGGTCGACGCGATGCTGGTAGAACAGGTCGATCACGTCGACCTGCAGGCGCTTCAGGCTGGCCGCGCAGGTCTGCGCCACGTATTCCGGCCGGCCGTCCACCGAGCGGTCCGAGCCGGCGGCGCGCAGGTTGCCGAACTTCGTCGCCAGAAAGACCTTGTCGCGCCGTCCCTTCAGTGCCCTCGCCAGCAGCTCCTCGTTCTTGCCCGCGCCATAGGCGTCCGAGGTGTCGAGGAAGGTCACGCCGAGCTCGATCGCCCGGTGGATCGTGGCGATCGACTCGGCGTCGTCGAACGTGCCATAGGCGATCGACATGCCCATGCAGCCCAGCCCGATGGCGGAGACCGCGGGGCCGTCGCGGCCGAGCTGGCGCTGCTTCATCGCTACGCTCTCCGTTCCGCCTTGGCATCCTGGATCGCTTGCCAGACGCGCTCGGGCGTCGCCGGCATGTCGATGTGGCGGATACCGTAGACCGACAGCGCATCGACGACCGCGTTCATCACGGCGGGCAGCGCGCCGGCGCATCCCGCCTCGCCGCAGCCCTTGGTGCCGAGTGGGTTGGTCTTGGCCGGCGACGGGTGGCTGACGAACTCGATGTTCGGCGAATCGGACGCGCGCGGCAGGGCATAGTCCATGAAGGAGCCGGTCAGAAGCTGCCCCTCTCCATCGTAGCGCGCGCATTCCATCAGCGCCTGGCCGATGCCCTGCACCACGCCGCCATGCACCTGGCCCGCCACCAGCAGCGGGTTGACGATCGTGCCGAAATCGTTGACCGAGGCGTAGCGCACGACGTCGGTCTTGCCGGTCTCGGGATCGATCTCGACCTCGCACACATGGCAGCCGTTCGGAAAGGCCGAGGGCACGGTGTCGACGATCAGCGAAACGTCCAGCGACGGTGGCACGTCGGGCGGCAACTTCAGGCCCGCGCACAGGCGCTCCGCCAGTTCCATGATGCCGATCGACCGGTCGGTGCCGGCGATGGAGAAGCGCCCGCGGGCGAATTCGATGTCCGCGACGGCGGCCTCCAGCGCGTGCGCGGCGATCGCCTTGCCCTGCTCGACGACCCTGTCCGACGCGGCCAGCACCGCCGCGCCGCTCATGGTGATCGAGCGCGAGCCGCCGGTGCCGCCGCCGGTCGTCAACTGGTCGCTGTCGCCCTGCACCAGGCGCACGCGGTCGAGCGGAATGCCGAGCTTGCCGTACATGACCTGCGCCAGCGGCGTCAGATGCCCCTGGCCGTAGTCCAGCGTGCCGGTGACGATGCTGACCGTGCCGTCGGGCTCGAAGCGGATGCCGCCCATCTCCTTCGCGCCGGTGGCCGTCACCTCCAGGTAGCCGCCGATGCCGCGTCCGCGCAGGCGCCCGCGCGCGCGGCTATCGGCCTGGCGACGCGCGAACCCGTCCCAGTCGGCGACACCGACCGCGCGGTCGAGCAGGGACGAGAAGGCGCCGGAATCGTACAGCATGCCCGACGCCGCCTGGTAGGGAAGCTGCTCGTCGCGGATGTGGTTGCGCTTGCGCAGCTCGACGCGGTCGATGCCGGTCTGCGCCGCGGCGGCGTCCACCAGCCGCTCCATGTAGTAGTTGCCTTCCGGCCGGCCGGCGCCGCGATAGGGACCGATCGGCGTCGTGTTGGTGAACACGCATTTCATCGCCACCTCGATCAGCGGCGTGGTGTAGCCGCCGACCGTGTTCTTGACGATGTTCAGCGAGCCGATCAGCAGGCCGAAATTGCCGAGATAGGCGCCCATGTTGGCATAGCCGGTGATCCGCACCGCCAGGAACTTGCCGTCCCGGTCGAGCGCCAGTTCGCCGGTGACGTCGTGATCGCGGCCGTGCTGGTCGCTGACGAAGCTGCCCGACCGGTCGTCGGTCCATTTCACCGGCCGGCCCAGCACGCGCGCGGCGTGGAGCAGGCAGGCGTATTCGGGATAGACGGCCGACTTCATGCCGAACGAGCCGCCGACATTGCCGGTCATCACGCGCAGCTTTTCCGCCGGCGCGCCCAGGATGTCGCTGGCCAGGTTGTTCCTCATCCCCATGACGCCCTGGCTGCATGTGTGGAACGTCCAGCGTCCGGACCCCGCGTCGTACTCGGCCAGCGCCGCGCGCGGCTCGATCGGGTTGGCCACCAGGCGGTTGTTGATGATCGGCAGCCGGACGACATGGGCGGCGGCGGCAAAGGCCGCCGCGGTTTTCTCCGCGTCGCCGTAGTGGTAGTCCAGCGCCAGGTTGCCCGGCGCGCCTTCGTGCAGCACGGGTGCTTCGGGCGTTGCCGCGTCGCGCGCTTCCGTCACGGCCGGCAGCGGATCGATGTCCAGCGAGACCGCCTCGGCCGCGTCGCGCGCCTGCATCGGCGTTTCGGCGACCACGCAGGCGACGGCGTCGCCGACATGGCGCACGCGGTCGCTGGTCAGCGACGGGCGCGGCGGCACCTTCATCGGCGTGCCGTCGCGGTTGGGCAAGGACACGCCCGGCTTGATCATGCCCAATCCGGCCGCCTTCAACTCGGCGCCGGTGATGACGGCCAGCACGCCCGGCATCGACCGCGCGGCTTCGGTGCCGATGCCGCGGATCGCGCCGTGCGCATGCGGGCTGCGCACCATCGCGGCATAGGCCTGCCGCGGCAGGTTGATGTCGTCGGTGTAGCGGCCCTCGCCGCGCAGCAGGTGGGGATCCTCGCCGCGCGGCACCGGCTGGCCGATGCCGAATTTCGCGAGGGACCAGTCGGCGGGGGGAGCATTGTCTTGCATGCACGAACTGAACAACACGGGCCAAAGCCAAGTCAACCTGGAAGCGCGCAAGCCGCACGGAGGCGCCGCAGGGTGGCATTGTCAGCGGCGCATGGCGTCCTGTAGCATTGCTTAAAATCGCGGCCGCTTCGGCGCGCCGCGCTCAAGAACAAGACAACAAGGGAGGTACAATCGTGAGCAGGAGCAGCGCGCATCCGGGCGCATGGGGCGGCGGACCGGCTGCACCCCCTGGCAGGCCTTCCGCCACGTGGCCCTGCCGCTGGCGCGGCCGGGCATCGTCGTGGGGGCCATCCTCAACTTCATCTTCGGCGCCGTGCTGGCCGGGCGCGAGACGCGCACGCTGCCCGTCGCGGTCTACAACGTGCTGACCTTCGAGCAGGTAGCCTGGGGCCCGCTGGCAGCGGCGGCGCTGGTCGTGACGCTGCCGGTGCTGGTCCTGACCGTGGTGATCCAGAAGGAGATCGTGTCCGGCCTCACCGCCGGCAGCGTCAAGGGCGGTTAGTCGGCGAGGGTGGCCGACGTGGCCATTCCGGCCGGACCTGCCTTGGCCGCGCGCCGCGCGTGCCGCCAGTCGCGGATCCGCTCGAAGTAGAGGTAGATCACCGGCGTGATGTAGAGCGTCAGCAGCTGCGACACCAGCAGCCCGCCCACCACGCACAGCCCCAGCGGGCGGCGCAACTCGGACCCCGCGCCGAAGCCCAGCGCGATCGGCAGCGTGCCCATGATCGCCGCCATCGTCGTCATCATGATCGGCCGGAAGCGCAGCAGGCAGGCCTCCTGGATCGCGTCATAGGCCGACGCGCCGGCGCGCC
>JADZDN010000257.1 GCA_020851015.1 Alphaproteobacteria bacterium
CACGTCGATGCCGATGAACACCTGTTCCATGACCCGTCCTTGCAAATGCGGTCTCGCACGGCGGACCAAGCGACTGTTCGGGTTCAAAGGAACAACGGGCGGGGAGCCTCGCTCCCCTGCGGTCTTCGAGACCAAGGGGTTCACGGTCTCCCGCCCGCTACCGCCACCACCAGCATACCCCCGGCGGCGCCCAGATGAGATACAAGGGGGACACGAGAGAAGCGCGCGGGACTACTCCGTCCTAAGCGCCTCGATCGGGTCCAGGCGCGCGGCGCGCTGCGCCGGGTAGAAGCCGAAGAACACGCCGACGGCGAAGCTGAAGCCGACCGCCAGCACCACGGCCTCGGGCTGGATCAGGGTCGGCCAGCCCGCCCAGGTGGCGGCGGCATAGGCGCCGACCGCGCCGCCCACCACGCCGATCGCGCCGCCGATGGTGGCGAGCGTCGTCGCCTCGATCAGGAACTGCGAGCGGATGTCGCGCGGCCGCGCGCCGACCGCCAGGCGCAGGCCGATCTCGCGGGTGCGCTCGGTGACCGACACCAGCATGATGTTCATGATGCCGATGCCGCCCACCATCAGCGAGACGGTGGCGACGGCCGCCAGCAGGAAGGCCAGCGTGCGCGCCGAGGCGTCGCGCGTGGCGGCGATCTCGGTCAGGTTGCGGACCTGGAAGTCGTCGTCCTGGTTGGCCAGCAGCCGGTGGCGCTGGCGCAGCAATTCGCGCATCGCCGCCTCGGCCTCGCCCGTGTCGTCGCCGTCGCGCACCTTGACGATCAGCGATCCGATCGTGCGCGCCTTGGAGAGCGTGGTCCCCAGCACGCGGTTCTTCGCGGTGCTGATCGGGATCAGCAGCGTGTCGTCGAGGTCCCAGCCCTGCGCGCTCTGGCCCTTGCGCTCGAGCAAGCCGACCACCGTGAACGGCACGTTCTTGATCCGCACCTCCTGGCCGACCGGATTGCCCTCGGGGAACAAATTGGTGGCGACGGTCTCGCCCAGGATCACCACCTTGGTGGCGCCGCTGACATCCTCGGCCGTGAAGGCGCGGCCGGCCGACATCTGCCAGTCGCGCGCCTCGAAATAGGCCGGCGTCGTGCCGATCGCGGCGGTCGACCAGTTGAGTCCGCCGGCGACGATCTGCACCGTGCCGCGCACGGTCGGCACCGCGACCTGGACCGAGGGGATTTCGCGCTCCAGCGCCACGCCGTCGTCCTCGGTCAGGGTCTGGCGCGAGCCCGAGCCCATGCGCACCCCGCCCGACGTCACCGATCCCGCGATCACCATGATGATGTTCGAGCCCAGCACGTTGATCTGCTCGATCACGCGCTGGCGCGCGCCGCTGCCGACGGCGACCATCGCGACGACCGAGGCGACGCCGATGAGGATGCCCAGCATCGTCAGGATGCTGCGCAGGATGTTGGCGCGCAGCGCGTCGAGCGCGGAGCGCACGGCTTCGAGGTAGCTCATGCCGCCTCCTGCTCCTGCCCCAGCGCTTCCAGCATCGCCTTGGCGTCGGCGGGCTTCTGCTCGCGGTCCTCGGTCAGTTTTCCGTCGCGGAAGCGCAGCAGGCGCCGCGCGAACTGCGCCACGTCGGGCTCGTGCGTGACCATCACCACGGTCATCCCGGCGGCGTTCAGTTCCTGGAACAGCGCCATGATCTCGAGGCTGGTGCGGGAGTCGAGCGCCCCGGTCGGCTCGTCGGCCAGGATCAGGCTGGGGTCGTTGACCAGCGCGCGCGCGATCGCCACGCGCTGCTGCTGTCCGCCGGAAAGCTGGTTCGGGCGATGGTGGTGACGGTCGCCCAGGCCCACGCGCTCGAGCGCCCGCATCGCCTTCCTGTGACGCTGCGCGCGCGGGATGCCGCCATAGACCATCGGCAATTCGACGTTGCTCAGCGCGTCGGCGCGCGGCAGCAGGTGGAAGGACTGGAACACGAAGCCGATGCGCCGGTTGCGCAGCGCGGCGAGCTGGTCGCCGTTCAGCCGCGCCACTTCCTCGCCGGCCAGCGTGTAGCTGCCCGCGCTGGGGCGGTCGAGGCAGCCCACCAGATTCATGAAGGTCGACTTGCCCGACCCGGACGGGCCCATGACCGCGACGAACTCACCCTCGGCGATCTCGGCCGACACGCCGCGCAACGCATGCACGACATGCCCGCCCAGGCTGTAGTCCTTGGCGAGGTCGCGCGCCGAGATGAGGGACGCCGCCATCGCGCCCGCCGCTAGAAGCCGAACCGGAACGGCGTGCCGCCAGCGGTGGCCTGGGCCGGCTTGGGGCCGCCGCCGACGATGACTTCCTGGCCGGGCTTCAATCCGCCGCCCACCAGCTCGGTCACCGTGCCGTCGCCGATGCCGACGCGGACCGACACCGCCTGCGGCTTGCCGTCGGGTCCCAGCACCCAGACCTGGCCCGCGGTGGAACCCGCGCCGCGCGCGGCCTGCAGTTCCTGGTAGCGCGGGCGCTGCTCCTCGGTCAGCAGGCTGGCGACCTTCGCGTTCATGTTGCGGCGGAGCGTCATGGCCTTGGCGCGGCGCTGGTCGGGTTCGAGGTTCGACTTGCCGAGCTCGGCGAACTGCTCGCGGGTCTCCTTGACGATGTCCTCGAGCTGGCGCTGCTGGTCGGCGCCGAGCTTCAGCTCGTCGGTCAGCGTCTTGACCATGGTGTCGAGCTGCGCCCAGCCGCGTCCACCTTGGGGGCCGCCGCCGGTCGAGCCGGGCACGCCCAGCACGCCGCCCGCGCCGCGCGGCGCGGCCTCGGCAGGTGCGCCCGCGGGACGCCAGCGCAGCGCCGCGTTGGGCACCTTCACCGCCTGCTCGCGGCTGTCGATGACGATGCGCGCGGTCGCCGTCATGCCGGGCAGCAGCTTGCGCTGCGCGTTGTCGGCGGCGATGACGACGACATAGGTGACGACGTTCGAGACGGTCTGCGGCGCCAGGCGGATCTGCTTGACCTCGCCGCGGAACGTGTCGGCGGGAAACGAGGTGACGGTGAAGGTAACTTCCTGGCCCACGCGCACGCGGCCGATATCGGCCTCGTCGACCGAGGCGTAGACCTCCATTCGGCGCAGGTCCTCGGCGATCGTGAACAGCGTCGGCGCCTGCAGGCTGGCCGCCACGGTCTGGCCCACGTCGACCGAGCGCTGCACCACAACGCCGTCGATCGGCGAGCGGATCTCGCTGCGGTCGATGTCGACCTTGACCTGCTGCAGCGCCGCCTCGCGCTGCGCCACGGTCGCCTCGGCGCTGGCGATCTGGGCCTCGGCGACGCGGGCGAGCGCCTGGTTGGCGCCCAGCGCCGCTTCGGACGATTCGACCTGGGCACGGGCCGAGGCGAGCTGCGAGCGGGCGGTGTCCAACGCGGCCTGCGCCTTGTCGGCATCGGCCTGGGTCACGACCCCCTTGGGCAGCAGTTCCTGCTTGCGCTTGTTGTCGCGCTCGGCGTCCTTCAGCGCCACCTCGGCGCGGGTGACGCCGGCGCGCGAATTGGCGATCGTGGCCTTGGCGTTCTCGATGTCAGCCTTGGCGCGCTCGGCGGCGGCCTTCTGCTGGATCACCTGGGCCTTGCTGGCGGAAAGATCGGCCTCGGCCTGGCTCTTCTTGGCGATCAGCTGGTCCTGGTCGAGCTTCGCGATCAGCTCGCCTGCCTTCACCTCGCTGTTGAAGTCGGCCTTCAGCTCCTTGATCTGGCCCGAGAGCTGCGAGCCGACCGTCACCGTGGTGACGGCGTTGACCGTGCCGGTCGTGCTGACGGCGGTGACCAGCGGTCCCTGCTCGACCTTGGCGAAGCGGTAGACCGCCGCCGGGGTGGCGTCGCCGTCGAAGCGATACGCCACGGTCAGTCCGGCGGCCGCGAGCACGGCAAGGCTGGAAACCAGGAAAACGCGACGCATGGCGTGACGATCCTACCGCTTCAAGAGCCGGTCCATAGTTTGTGCTAATGATACCACACGGCTTGGCCGGGGCTTTCCTGCGCCGGCAAGCTGCCACGGTATTGTGTCGAAATGGTGTAGAGGGGGTAATGGGTAGCACTGGTCAGGGACAGCCGGCGCCCGGGATTCTGCTGGGCTTGGCCGGCCAGTCAGGGGTCGGGTTGCTGGCCCGGATGGCCAACCGCCATGGCCTGATCGCCGGGGCCACCGGGACCGGCAAGACCGCGACCATGCTGACCCTGGCCGAAGGGTTTTCGCGCCTGGGCGTGCCGGTGCTGCTGGCCGACGTCAAGGGGGACGTGGCGGGTATGAGCCAGGCGGGCGGGCAGAACCCCCGGGTCGCCGAGCGGGTGGCGAAGCTCGGCCTGAACGACTGGCGGGCCGAAGCCTCGCCGGTCGTCTTCTGGGACGTGCTGGGACAGGCCGGCCACCCCCTGCGCACGACCGTTTCCGAGATCGGTCCGATGCTGTTCGCACGGTTGCTGGGCCTCAACGAGGTCCAGGCCGGCGTGCTGACGGTCGCCTTCACGCTGGCCGACGACGAGGGGCTGCTGCTGGTCGACCTCAAGGACCTGCGCGCCGTGCTGGCGCACGTCGCCGACCATGCCAAGGAGATTGCGACGCGCTATGGCGGGGTCACGACGGCGTCGATCGGCGCGATCCAGCGCGCGCTGCTCGAGCTCGAGCGCCAGGGCGGCGAGAAATTCTTGGGCGAGCCGGCCTTCGATCCGCTCGAGCTGCTGACGCCCGGGCCGGGCGGACGCGGCCCGATCCACGTTCTGGCGGCCGACAAGCTGCTGGCGGCGCCGCGGGTCTATGCCTGCTTCCTGCTGTGGCTCTTGGCCGAGCTGTTCGAGCGCCTGCCGGAAGTGGGCGACGCCGACAAGCCGGGCCTGGTGCTGTTCTTCGACGAGGCGCATTTGCTGTTCGACGAGGCGCCGAAGGCGCTTGTGGACAGCGTCGAGCGGGTCGCGCGGTTGATCCGCTCGAAGGGCGTCGGCGTTTATTTCGTGACGCAATCGCCGCTCGACCTGCCGGAATCGGTGCTGGGCCAGCTCGGCAACCGGGTGCAGCACGCGCTGCGCGCCTTCACGCCCAAGGACCAGCAGGCGGTGCGCGCGGCGGCCGATACGTTCCGTCCCAATCCGCGGATCGACACGGCGCGCGCGATCACCGAGCTGGCCGTCGGCGAAGCCCTGGTGTCGATGCTCGGCGCCGATGGCAGCCCCGGCGTGGTCGAGCGCGCGCTGATCGCGCCGCCGCGCTGCCGCCTGGGCGCGATCTTGCCCGAGGAGCGGCGCCTGACGATGCAGGCCGGCCCCTTCGCGGGGAGATACGACGCGCCGGTCGACCGCGAATCGGCGTTCGAGATGCTCGCCAGGCGCGTCGATCGCGCCGCCGCGCCGCCATCCGCGCCGAGCCCCTGGAGCCGCGCCGAAGCGCCGCCACCGGGCGAGGCGGCGCCGAAGAGCGCCGCCGACATCTGGGGCCGGCATCCATCGCCCAGTCCGCCGCCGCGCGAAAGCGCGCCGCCGCGCCCGACACGCCCGCCGCCGGACTACCGGCCCCAAGCCGACTACAGAACCGAGCGCGTGCCGCCGCGCGGGACGAGCCGGCGCGAGGGTCTGGCGGAGGCGATGATGAAAAGCGCGGGCCGGGCCATCGCCAGCGAAGTCGGCCGCCGGGTCATCCGGGGCGTGCTGGGCTCGATCCTGAAGTAGCGCGCGCCCCGTGGAGTTGGAAGCTTTTCCCGTTCAGTCCGACCTTCCGATCCAGGACGGACGTATCGCTGCGCTTTGGCGGCACTGGCTGGCGGTTCGCGGCGGGCGGGCGATGCCCGCGCGCCAGGACATCGACCCGATGGCGCTCGGGCCGACCCTGCCGCACCTCTATATCTACGACTTCGAGCGCCAGTCAGGGCGGTTCTTCTGCCGGTTGGCGGGCGAGGAGATCCAGGCCGGGTCCGGCATCCGCGGCTCGCGCCGGTACCTGGACGAGATGTTTCCTGCGGAGATCGCGGCTCCGATCGTCGCGCGCTATCGCCGCGTCGTCGACGGGCCGTCGATCGTCTATGCGCGTGGCCCGATGCGCAGCGCCGCCGGGCATGTGATGCCGATCGAGCGCCTGGTTCTGCCGCTGTCGGGAGACGGCACGGCGGCCAACGGGCTGATCGGCTCGACCCTTTACCGGCGCGAGGAGGCATTGAGCGCCCTGTTGGAGCCGCCGCCGCTGGCGCCCGAAAGCTTCTTCGCGCTGCCGCCGGCGGAATGGGCGCCGCCGCGCTAGAAATGCACCGCGGTCGGCGCCATCCAGGCGCTGCCGCACAGCACGATGCCGATCACGCTCGGCGCGCCGCCGGCATAGGCCAGCCAGGCCATGCCGGTGATGATGGTCGCGGAGGCCAGCACGATCGCGATCTGGAACGCGGCCGAAGACAGCTCGTAGAGATGGTAGGCGGCCATCGACCGGTCGCGCAGGGCTTCCTGGGTCTCGGGCTCGCTCTCGTAGCGCCTGATGTCCTCAGCGCCCCGGTCACCCGTCTACGACGACGCGGCGCCCCGGACAAGCCGGCCGAAGGGGAGGGGCCGCAAACAAGAAGGGCCGCTCCCGCGGGAGCAGCCCTTCCATTGTCTGACCTCGGTCGGTGCCGAGGACCGGACTGGAGTCAGTGCGCGACCGCCCAAGCGGCAGCGACGACCCAGGCCCCGGCAACCGTCCGACCATGACAATGAGACACTGGATCACCTCCTTCCGTTGTTGTTGAACCCGGAGAGGATTATGGCGAGAGGAATGGCGCGCGACAACTCCGCCGCACCGGTGTTACGGGCATTTAATGCAAACGGCCCGCGTTGGGAGGTGATCGAAGACGTGTATGGGTACGATATCGAGAGAGATAGCGGCAATATATTGCATGAAGAACGCGAAGGTTCGCGCCAACTGAGGCAGCTTCGGAACGTGCTGGGGACGTCGCCTTCGCGGCGCAATATCAGCAGGCGCCGATCCCGTCGTCAGGCGCCTCGTTCCAGCGAAAAATGTTTCGCTTCTATGATCGACTGCCGGGTCCGCCCTGGTTCATCGTCCAGAGCTGGGACCATGCAATCAGCGTAAGCGACAAGGCGGACATTTCAGTATGCACGACCTGGGCGTGGAATTGAGCAGGCTACACTCTACAATCCAAGGCACGATAAGTTGGTGCGGGTAGAGGAATCGATGATTGTGTTCACCGGGGCACGAGTCTTCTTTCCGGCAGGGAAGCCGTGTACCAAGCTAGTGATGGAAGAGATGATGGCGTTTCCCGAGGGGCGCCATGACGACGTTGTCGCTTGCGTTACCCAGTTCCCGCGCGATCCAGAAGGTTGGATTAAGAGGGCGAAGCGATTTGGGCGCGAAGAACGCGTGCATCTGCAAGAATCGACGCCGAGCGATCTACCGGTGATCACTGTCATGAAATATCGGTCCAACTACTGGGACAGGAACGGGGGGAGCCCGCCGTTCTGACCTACCAAAGCCTTGTGGGGGCGAACTTGGGAAGGACTAAAGACCACCTACGCGGTTCGGCATTGGTTTAGCCGGGCCTATGCGTAATGCGGTCGAGGAGGTGGTACCAAGCGGTCCCAATAGGGACCATCCATGGCCAGCCTGCGTAGTAAGGACGGGAGGGAAACGGCCGATTGTCGAAAACCGACGGCCGATTCTGGCGGCCGAGGATGCGCATGGCGGTCTGGTAGCCAAGATAGGTGGTCATTGCCACGCCGTTACCGTTGCAGCCCATTGCATAGTGAATGCCGTCACGCGTGCCTAGATGCGGCACGTGATCGAAGGTCATGCCGACATAGCCGCTCCAGCCATGGGTCAGCTTGCTGCCCCGAAGCTGTGGATAGACGGCCACCATCCGCTCGTAGCTGCGCCGGGCAACAATCGCCTCATCATGGTCGAAGACCGTCGGGCGGCAGCCGAACAGCAGGCGCGTGCCGTCGGGTGACGGACGAAAATAGTTCAACTCGTGCCGGCTGTCCGACATCATGCGCCGCTTCGGCAGGATGTCGTCCATCACCGCCTTCGGCAACGGCTCGGTGGCGACGATGTAGCTCTTCACCGGGATGATGCGGCGGCGCAGATAGGGCACGGCTCTGTCAGTATAGCCGTTGGTGGCGATCACCACGTCCTTCGCCAGGATCGTGCCGCGTGCGGTATCGACCCGGAAACGGTCGCCGTCCTTGCGCACCTGCTTTACCGCAGCATGGGAGTGCAACGCCGCTCCGGCGTGCCGCGCGGCCTGCCGGAGCGCACGGTTGTACTTCGCGGGATGTACGCCGCCATAGTCGGAGACCACAAATCCACCATAGTAGTGATCTGAGCCGATCTCGCTGCGTTGCCGGTCGCGCGGCACCATGGTTGCGTCGACCTGCGTGTACTTCCGCAGGAGCTCGGCGTTGCGTTCCAGCCGTGCATAGTGGCTGGGTGCGTAGGCCCCGAAGAAGCGACCGCAGCGTTGGAAATCCGCATCCAGCCCTTCACGTTCGACCAGGGTGTGGACCAGTGCATAGGAGGCCTTGGACTCTTCGAACACTTGATCTGCCAGCGCCGGCCCGAAGGTCTCAATCGCGCCGGTGAGCACGAGCTTCTGCCCCGAGCTCACCATCCCGCCGGAGCGTGTCGAGGCACCGAAGCCGAGCGGACCGGCTTCGATCACCGTGGCGCCAACACCGGCGCGGGCGAGTTCCATGGCAGCCGTCAGGCCGCAATAGCCGCTACCCACGATCGCGACATCGGTCTTCTCGGGCAGGGGCTGGTCGCGGGCCTCTTCAGGCGGTGCAGCGTCCCACCAGTAGGGCTTGGTCACGAAGCCGGGCGCAAAGATGTCGTCCATATCGATTTTCCCTCGCTCAGAGGATCTTCGCCAGGAATTCACGGGTGCGCGCTTCGCGTGGCGCCCGGAAGACCTGGGTCGGCGGGCCCTGCTCAATGATCCGGCCGCGATCCAGAAACACGACGCGGTCGGCTACCTGCTGGGCGAAGCCCATTTCATGCGTCACGA
>JADZDN010000258.1 GCA_020851015.1 Alphaproteobacteria bacterium
ATTCCTACGACGCCATCATCGACCATTGCTGCGAAGCTTGGAACAAGCTCGTCAATCAGCCCTGGCAAATCATCTCGATCGGCACCAGAGACTGGGCCAATGGGTTCTGATCAATGCAGCTTGGTATAACTGGTCGGACGCAACAGCAGGTTGCTGACATGCGTCAGCAAGGGGCCGTTCTTCTCGGTTTCGGCGCGCGCCCTGAGCCATTCGGGGTCGGCCTGGAACGTCTCCATCTTGGCCTGACGCTCGGCCATATCCTTCCATTCGATCAGATAGTAGAAGTCGTTGCTGCTGTCCCCGACCATAACGGTCCAGAAGCCGATCGCGCGGATGCCCAGCCGTTCCCAGATCTTCAGCGTGATGGTCTCGAACCGCTTGCTGAGGTCGGGCAGGCGGCCCTGGACGCAGTGGTAGATGCGAAGCTCGTGGATCATCCGATCTTCCTTCCTTCATCCCTGGACGGCGCGGGTCGGCCGTTCGCCCGCGGTTATGCCACGCGGAAGCGATCCCGGTGAAGCCAGGTGAACCCGGAACGGCGCCTGGAAGCTAGCGCAGGATCGTCACGACGTTCGAATAGTCGTCGGTCCACAGCACCGGCGACTTAACGTCCTTGAGCGGCTGCCAGCGCGGATCGGCATCGAGGAAGTCGACCGTCTGGCCGGGGCCGGCCAGCACGACCCAGACCGAGTACTGGTCCTTCTTGTGCGCCGCCGGGCCCGGCGCGTAGTGCTGGATATAGCCCTTGATGCCGGCATCGGCGGCCAGCGCCGCGACCACGCGCGCCAGGTCCAGGTGGCGGTTGCTGATGTGCAGCGCGATCACGCCCTGGGGGCGCATCTTCGACAGGTAGAGCGCCAGCGCCTCGCGCGTCAGCAGATGGACCGGCACCGAATCCGAGTTGTAGGCGTCGACCATCAGCACGTCGAAGCCGCCTACCGCCTCGTCGCGGATGGTCAGCCTGGCGTCGCCCAGGCGCAGATGCGAGCGCTCAGTGTCGAAGCACTGCGACCAGTAGGTGAAGTAGCTCGTATTTCGCGCGATCGACACCACGGCCGGGTCGATCTCGAACACCGCCCACCGCTGGCCGGGTTCCGCGTAGCAGAGCGACGCCCCGGCGCCGAGGCCGATGATGCCGACCTGCTCGATCTTGCCGCGCCGGCGCAGCCCGGCGAAAACCTGCCCGACCGGCCCGTCCTTCGAGTAGTAGGACAGCGGCAGGCGCGACTCGGCGGGCGCGATCGCCTGCACGCCGTGGAGCGTGGTGCCGCTGGCGAGCGTGCGATAGGCGCCGTCGTCGACCTGGGCGACACGGTAGACCGAGAAGAAGCTGCGCTGGCGCGCCAGCGTCTCGCCGTCGAGCGAGGACGACGCGCCGGCGAGCACCGCGATCAGCACCGCGACGGCCAGGCCGAAGCGCAGCGGCCGGTCCTTGCAGGCGAACACCAGGAACCCGGTCAGCGCGATCAGCGACCAGAAGGCCGGCATGCCGAGCGAGCCCAGTCCCTCGAACAGCCGGAACCCGATCACGGGATAGACCGCTGCCAGCAGCCCCAGCGGCAACAGGAAGTCGCGCGGTGCCAGCCCGTGGCGCGCGCCGTCCGGTCCCGGCCGCAAGGCGACGGCCAGGATGATGGCGATGCGGTATTCATAAACGCCGTTGAAGGCGAGCGGCGCAACGACGGCATTGAACAGCCCGCCCAGTACCCCGCCGAGCGACAGTAGGAAATAGAACTCGGTCAGGTGCTCGACCGACGGCCGGCTTTTGGCCAGCACGCCATGGCAGATCAGCGCCAGCAGGAAGAACAGCGCCAGGTTGGTCGCGATCGACAAGCCGACGACCTGCATCACGACCACGCCTAGCATCAGCCCCGGAATGATGATGTACGGCGCCGCCTGGTCGGCCAACGCCAGCGCTCGCTCGCCGCGGCGCGAAAAGGCGATCACGAAGGTCAGCAGGTAGAGCGCCAGCGGCACCACCCACAGCAAGGGGATCGGCGCCAGGTCGGTCGAGATATGCGTCGTGACGCCCAGCATCAGGCTCGACGGCACGGCGGCCAGCAGGATCCAGCGGCCGCGCTTGCGCCAGCCGACGCTATCGCCGAGGGGGCGCGTCGGCGCCGCCGATGCGGGTTCGTCGCCGGCCCGCGTGATCGCCACGTAGCCGCAACACAGGATCAGAACGCTGACGATGCCGTACCCCATGGTCCACAGGGCGCTCTGCTGCGCCAGGCGCAGCGTCGGCTCGAGCACGAAGGGAAAGGCGGCCAGCGCGATGACGCTGCCCAGGTTGCTGGCGCCGTAAAGGTAGTAGGGGTCGTTGCTGCTGCCGTGACCGGCGCGCGAGAACCAGCGCTGCAGCAGCGGCGCGGTGGCGGCGACGGCGAAGAACGGCAGGCCGATCGATCCCGCCAGCACGCCCAGGTACTGCACGATCGGCTGGCCGGACGGATCGAACTTCCAGCGCACGGCGAGCGGCAGGCAGATGCAGGCAAGGGCCAGCACGCCGGCGTGAACGTGGAACTGTCCGCGCATCGGCAGGCTCCGGGACAGCCAGTGCGCGTAGCCATAGGCCGCGAGCAGCGTCGCCTGGAAGAACACCATGGCCGTGGTCCACACCGCCGGCGTGCCGCCGAGAAGCGGCATGGTCAGCTTGGCGAACAGCGGCTGGATCCAGAACAGCAGGGATGCGCTGATGAACAGCGTGCCGGCGAAGAGCGGTATCAGCAGCGCGTCGCGCCGCTCCTGCACAACGCCGCCGCGCCGCAACGTTAGGTGATCAGCGTCCATGATCTCCCCGCGCTGGGCGGTCCGCTTCGCGCCCGTCTCGGGCCGATTGTTGGTGCGGCGGTCAGAATCCGGCCCATTCATAACGATTTGGTTAATATCGTGGCGGGCCCCGAGCGGGGCTTTGCGCCGGGGAGCCCGGTAAATCTACAATCCCCGCCGCGCCGGTTGCCGCGCTGGCGGGATCGGGACGGGGGATTTGCATGGCCGCAGTGTTAGACAGCCTGGCCGCCGGCATGCCGGTGCTGGTGACCCATTTCCTGGCGGCGATCGCCATCTTCGTGATCGGCGTCGTGATCTACAACTGGCTGACGCCGTTCCACGAGCTGGGCCTGATCCGCGCGGGCAACGCGGCGGCCGGGGTGTCGGCGGCCGGCGCCACGATCGGGCTCGCCCTGCCGATCGCCGGCGCGCTGGGCGGCAGCGTCAACCTGTTCGACCTGCTGGTATGGGGCGCGGTCGCGCTGGTGATCCAGCTGCTGACCTTCGTCATCGTGGCCGTGGTGATCCGCCGGCTGGTCGAGGCGATCGGCCGCGGCGAGATGGCCTCGGCGCTGCTGCTGGCCGGCGTGCAGATCGCCGTTGGGCTCATCAACGCCGCCGCGGTGCGCGGCTGACGCGATGCGCATCATCGACCGCATCCTGATCGTGGCGGCGTTGCTGCTGTTCGGCCATGCAGTAGCGGAGCGGGCGCGCGACTACTGGCGGCCGGCGCCTACGCGGCTGCGCATCGAAGCACCGGCGCGTCCGGTCGACGACATCGGAAACCCGGCGCCCCGTCAGATACCGCGCAATCTGATCGCCCTGCCGCCCGCGTCCAACCAGGATCCCTTGTTCGACGTCGCGCCGACCCAGGCGCGACGGCCGAACCAGCGTTCGGTCGGCACGGCCTTTGCCGTCGGGCGGGACGGGGCGACATGGCTGACGGCGCGCCACGTGATCGACCATTGCGCGACAGTGCAGGTTCTGACAGCGGGGCGGGTAACCCCGGTGGACGTCACCTTCACGCATCAGACCGCCGACATCGCGGTGCTGCACGCGCCCGACCAGGGACCGCCGCTGCCGGTGACCGAAGGGCCGCTGGGCTATGGCGAGGACGGCTACGCCTTCGGCATCGCCGGCGAAGGCGGGCCGTCCGGCATCCAGGCGACGCTGCTCGGACGGGCGCGGCTGCAGCAAAGCGGCCGGATGACCGGCATGACCGAGGTGACGGTCTGGGCCGAGCGCGCCTGGATCCCGCCGGGCGAGCGCTGGATCGGCGGCATGAGCGGCGGGCCGCTGCTGACGGGCGAAGGCAACGTGGCGGGGATCATGTCGGTCGCCTCGGAGCGCCGCGGCCGCATCTTCACCGTGTCGCCCGAGACCATCGTCACCGTGATGCGCGCCCGGCGCATCCGCTTCGTGCCCGGCGGGGCAGCCCCCGTTGCCACGGCGCCGGACGCGCTGGCAAAGTCGCGCGACGCGCTGTTGAATCGGCGGTCCGTCGTCCAGCTTCTCTGTACAGCATGAAGGGCCTGGCCATGGCGACCCAAGCGCCGGCGATCGGCGGCTACCACGCCCACGTCTATTTCGACGCGGCGACGCGCGAAAAGGCCTGGGCGCTGCGCGACACCGTGGGCAAGGCGTTCCCGGCCGCGCAGATCGGCCGCTTCCACGAGAAAAACGTGGGCCCGCATCCCCGCTGGAGCTTCCAGATCGCCTTCGCGCCCGACCAGTTCGACCGCATCGTGCCCTGGCTGATGCTCAACCGCGGGGGGCTGACGGTCTTCCTGCATCCCGAGACCGGGGACGACGTGCCCGACCACGCCGAGCGGGCGATCTGGATGGGCGAGATGCTGCCGCTGAACCTGGACGCGCTGCGCGGCGGCTGATCCAGGCTCTGCCGGTCCCGAAGAAGCCGCGCGCCTTGGCAAGGGCCGCCGTGTCGCTCAGCACCATTGCGTCCGGCCGGCCGCTTCGCTATCCCTGCCGCCTCTTCCGGAACCTCCGAAAGGCCCGCCATGAGCACCGCCATCGTCGATATCCGCGCGCGCGAGATCCTGGACAGCCGCGGCAATCCCACGGTCGAGGTCGACGTCCGGCTGGAGGGCGGCGCGATGGGCCGGGCGGCCGTGCCCTCGGGCGCGTCGACCGGCGCGCACGAGACGATCGAGCTGC
>JADZDN010000259.1 GCA_020851015.1 Alphaproteobacteria bacterium
CCGTCGCCGACATCGAGGTCGAGGACGACTGCATCTCCGAGGCCGACGAGGACACCGTCTGCACGACGCCCTTGACGGTCGCTTCGAAGCCGTCGGCCAGCGCGTGCATCTCGGCCTTGCGCTGCTTCTCCGCCTCGACCTTCATGCGCTCCTGCTCGACGCGGCGCTCCTCTTCGGCCCGGCGCTTGGCCTCCTCGGCCTCGCGCTGCCGGCGCTCCTCGGCCTTCGCCGCCTCTTCCTTCGTCCGGCGCTGCTCTTCCTCCTGCTGATGCTGGCGGATGCGGGCCTCCTCGGTCTCCTTCTGCAGGCGCTCGTTCTCGATGCCGTTCTCCTTGAACACCTGCACCGCCTTGGCCATCAGCCCGATCTCGTCGCCGCGGTCCTGGCCGGTAACCTCGGTCGTCCAGTCCTTGTTGGCCAGGCGACCCATCGCCGCCGTCATCGCGGCAAGAGGAGCGGCCACGCGCTTGATGGCGACGAAGAACGCCACCGCCCCCATCCCCAACGCCGCGACCAGCACGCTGATCGCGATCGACAGGGCCTTCAGCCCGTCGGAAGCCGACGCGTCGCCGACGTTGTGGGCCGCCTTCGAAGCCACGTCGCTCAGCGCCAGGACGGCCTCGATGCCCTTGGTGGCCGCCGCTACCCATTCCGCCGAGGTAAGCGGATAGTCGCCGCCCACGGACCCTGCATCGATCACCTTGCGACGAACCGCGCCGAACTCGTCGACAAAGGCGCGACGCATCTTGGCGGTCTCGGCCTCCATGACCGGCGCGATCGCCGGGTGCTTGACCATGGCATCGATGATTTCCATCGCCTGCTCGACATGACCGCGGAAATTGCCGAGGTCGCGCTGGGTCTGGGCTTCGAACGCCTTGCGCTGCGAGATGTGCGCGCCGATCATCGCCCGCTGGCGGCCGGCGAACTCGCTGATGACCCAGATGTTGTGCTTGATCTGGCCATAGGCCGCCATCAGCGCCTCGGCCGTTTCGCCGGTGAAATCCGCGCCCAGGCGCAGGGCCTTTGCCTCCTCGATCATCGCCGTGATGGTTGGCGCCAAAGCGCTTCCCACCTCGGCCGCACGCTGGGCGCGCGGCTTGCCGAGGTCGGCGTCGAGCCGCGCCCGCAGATCGACCAGCTTCTTGTGGGCCGTCTCGGCATTCGCGATCAGCTTCTCGCGGTCGGGGAACGGGTGGCCCTCCTTCAGCCGGGTGACCGCCTTGGCGAATTCATCGTCGCCCACGCTGCGCAGCTTGGAAAGCATTTCGCGCGTCGTGCCGTCAACCGGCTCCTCGGTGGCGAACGCCAGGGTCGTCTGCCCGCGCTCGCGCGCCAAGTTGGCGGTCGCATCTATCAAAAGATCGCCCGTCTCGTTGGCCTCGGCAGCGGTCAGCGCGATCTCGCGCTGCTGCTTGGCGCGCCAGGCTTGGGTTGCCGCCACCGAACAGGCCATTAGGGCCAGGATGCCGACAAGCGCAATGAGAGAGGTGCGGATGGTGATCTTGCGGAACATGGGCGATGCCTCGGCTGATACGGGTGCCGGGCCCTGCGCGCCGCCGGAACAGGACCAGGATACATTGCAACCGTTGAATGATGAGCGGCGAGGCTTTTACTAAACGGCTTCCGTTAAAAATCGGTATCGCCGAGGCTCTTACGGTAATTGAGAAATGTCATGTATGTTCTTGCGTATTATTATGCCGCGGATACCGGGCGCGCTGCGGTTCACGGGACCAACGCATCGGCGAAAGGCGCCCGGGACAAGGGCTCGGCGCCATTCCGGGTGATCAGCACCTGCTGCTCGAGCTTCACGCCTTCCTTGGCCCCGACCGCGCCGATGAAGCTTTCGACGCACACCACCATGTCCTCCTGGAACACGCCGTCATAGCCCCAGTCCTCGTAGTCGGCCGCATGGGCGATGCTGGGGTATTCGTCCACCATGCCGGCGCCGTGCACCATCATCATATAACGGTGCGGCACGTAGACGTCCGGCCCTATTCCGGCGCCAGGATCGCGACCGCGCCGCGGCGAAGGCCGATATCGATCGTCATCGCCTCGCCATCGACCCGCCCGCCAAGGCGCACGGATTTGCGCGGGCCCGGCTTGTCGTCGATATGCGGGCGGCGTGCCTCGGCTTCGATCCGTACGCGCCGGCCGCGCACCACGGTGAGCGCCGGCGGGTCGGGCTCGTGATCGATGCGCCGGCGCAGGTAGTCGTCGAGATGCGCGCGCTCGTCGGCGCGCACCAGCACCACGTCGAGCTTGCCATCGGCCGAGTCCGCGGCGGGCGCCAGCATCAGGTTGGGGCCGAGCGAGCAGATGTTCATCGCCTCGACGGCAAGGAAGCGGCCGGCGAATCGGCGCCGGTCGACGGTGATGACGGCATCGAAAGGCCGCGCGCGCCGGATCGCCTTGATGAAATGCAGCCGCGCGCGGCTGAGGCGCTGGTCGCGCGCGGCGACCGCCTCGAGCTCCGCCGCGGCGCGCTTGTCGAGCCGCGCCATGGTGTCCGAGAACCAGCCAAGCCCGACCGATTCGACGACATGCGACTCCTCCCAGGGCATGGCGACGCGGCCGATGTCGAATCGCCTGGGCCGCGCGTCCTTCCAGGTCTCGGCCATGCGCGCGTGAGAACCGGTCAGCCCCAGCGCGCGCGCCAGGTTGTTGGCCGTGCCCATCGGCAAGACCGCCATCACCGCCTTGCTGCCGGCCAGCGCGATCGCCACGCGTCGCACCGTGCCGTCGCCGCCCGCCGCCACCACCAGGCCTTCGGCGCCGGCCACCGCCTCGTCATAGTTCTTGTCCTTGGTGGACAGATAGGTCGGGTCGTAGCCCGCCCCTCGGAGCAGCCGCAGCAGGGACGCCCGCGATGCGCGCCCCTCGCCCGCGCCGGGATTGTGGATCAGGGTTGCGCGCATGGACCGGGTTCCCCCACTTGGCCGCGAGACAAACGCCCGGGCGCGCGATCCGTTGCATCGTTGCGCGGGTTGGCGACGCTTGCCGGCCGTGCCGCGTCCCGGCAAGATCGCGCGCAGGAATCGGCGCCGCCGGCAGCGCCGCGGGAGGAACCGCATGAATACGATCGCATCGCCCTTCAGCCCCAATCGCGTGTCGTGGTCGGGCGAGAACCCGGGCATCTACCTCAAGGACAGCCCCGCGGGAAAATTCACCGCCCTCGCCTCCTTCTTCCGCGTGGTCCTTTCGCCGCACGGTCCTGGAAAGGCGGTGGTGGTTTGCGCCGCGCCCGACAAGGCCGCCGGCGCCGATGCCGGCAATTTCGTCATCGCCGACAACCAAGCCCTGGCGCGGTGGCTGGTCTCGGACTTCCTGCGGCATTTCGGTGCGTTCAAGGACAAGCCGGCGGTCGCGGCGCTCTCCTATCTCAAGCTCGACAAGGCGGAGACCAGGGGCGATGTCACGTCGACCTGGTTCGAATCGATCGGCGGCGGCCGCCAGGTCGACATGAGCTGGAGCAAGCTCGGCGAGCCGGTCTGTGTCGACGTGCCGCCTTCGCAATCCGCGACCGGCCGGCACCAGATGTACAGCCTTTTCGTCAATGCCGATTCCGCCAGCCTGAAGCTCGACGGCAAGGCGTTGCCGGGCGGCGTCTACAACCGCCCCTTCTTCGGCCGCGAGACCGGCCGCACCGCGTTCCTTGCCTTTTCCGAGACATGGCTGGACCCGGTCTAGTCGAAGGAAGATACGACATGGTTTCACGCACCGTACCGTTCTTGATCGCGCTGCTGCTCGCCGCGCCGGCCGCGGCCGAGCCGGTGAAGTACATCTGGCACGGCCAGGGCGACAACGTCCCGGGCAGCTCGAAATGCGGCGGCTACACGCTGGACATCTACGCCACCGTCGACAAGGGCCGCGTGTCCGGCCATTGGCAGCAGGTCGGCCGCGTGGTGCGCAGCTTCGACTTTCCGATCGCGGCGGACGGCACGTTCGGCGGCAAGGTCGATTTGCAGGCCAGCATCATGACGGTCAGCGGCCAGATAACCGCCGACGCCGCCCGCTTCGACATGAAGGGCTACTGCAAGTTCGGCGGCGTGATGAAGCGGGAATGAGCCGCGCCTTGCGCCGTATCGCGACTGCGGTCCTGCGTCGGGAGTGAACGTGGAATGGGCGCCGCGCAAGACGCGCGAGGATCCGACCTTCTTCTTGCGCATGGCCGAGCAGCAGACGCCGAGGTACCTATGGATCGGCTGTTCCGACAGCCGGGTCACGGCCAACGACGTGCTGGGCCTCGACCCCGGCGAGGTGTTCGTCCAGCGCAATATCGCCAACATGGTGCACACCAGCCCTGGTCGACCACTGGCTGCAGCCGATCGTCATGCTCTATCGCAAGCACCGCGCCGCGCTGGACCCGAACCAGAGCCGGTGGTAGCGGCGCCCCCGCGAATCGCGGGCGCGGCGGATTGACGGCGCCGGGCGAGGCTTCTAGCATCGCCACATGACCATCGACCGCCGCCGTTTCCTGGGCCTGGGCGTATTCGCCGCGGCGAGCGCGGCAGGGTTGCGCGCCGCGAGCGGCTTCCAGTTGCAGGAAATGAACGTGCCGACCGCGCGGGCCTATCGCCTGGCGTGCGAGGCGCCGGCGAACCACGCGCAGCTCCTGGCCGAGATCGACGCCGCGCTGGCCGGCCGGACGCTGACGGCCGAGGAGACGCGGGCGATCCGCGCCGCCCAGCGCTGCCCGCTCTGCGGCTGCGCGCTGGTGGCGGCGGAAGCGCCGGGTTCCACGGCGAACGCGCCCTACTGATTCCGGGCCGCTTATCCTGCAAGCGCCATGGACTATCGAAGCGCGCTGATCACCGGCGCATCGAGCGGCATCGGCGCGGCCTTCGCGCGCGTGCTGCCTCCTGGCACCAACCTGGTCCTGACCGGGCGCGACACGGCCGCGCTCGACGCGCTGGCGCGCGAACTCGCCCGGCCCGGCCGCAGCATCGCCACCGTCGCCGCCGACCTTGCCGCCGACGCCGGCCGCGACGCGGTGATCCGCGCGGGCGAGGCGGCGGCGATCGACCTTCTGGTCAACAACGCGGGCCTCGGATATTTCGGCCTGGTCCCGCGCAACCGGCCCGAGGACGAGCGGGCGATGGTCGAGGTCAACGTGATGACGCCCGTCGTGCTCACGCGCGCGCTGCTGCCCGGCATGCTTGGCCGCGCCAAGGCGGCGAACCGGCGCGCCGGCGTCATCGTGGTGTCGAGCATCTCGGCCTTCCTGCCGGTGTCGCGGCTGGCGACCTATGCCGCCAGCAAGGCTTTCGACCTGCACTACGCCGAGGCGCTGGCCGCCGACCTGGAGGCCGAGCCCTGCGACGTGGTGGCCCTGTGCCCCGGCTTCACCAGGACCAAGTTCGGCGAGCGCTCGGGCATGAAGCCCTGGATGTTCCACGGCGCCGCCAGCCCCGAGCGCGTTGCGCAAGCCGGTCTCGACGCGCTGGGCCGGCGGCGCACGGTGGTGATCGGCTCGGGCGCCATCATGGCCCCGCTGGGCGCGCGCCTGCTGCCGCGCCGCTGGATGTCCTCGGGCGTGGTGGCGGCGATGAAGCGGCTGAAGCAGAAGAGCGGGATGTAGGGCGCAGGCGCCGCCAGCCATTGTCCTCGCTCTCGCGGCACCACCGGCATGGCGAAGTTCTACGCCCAGGCGCTGAAGGACGTTCTGCAGACCGCGCCGAAGAAGACCATGTAGACCGGCGCCCCGTCGCGTTCGGCGAGAAACAGCGGTCAGCGTCGACCGGACGCGCTTTGAGCCAGCGCGCTATACCGCGAAGCTGCCCACGGCCAAGCCGAGGCCGAAGGCGGTATGCGAGGCCAGCGCCTGCAGGCAGGGCACGACCGGCCGCGGCGCCTTGCGCGCCAGCACGCCCGCGCCCATCGCCGGCATGAAGAAGAACCACGGCACCACGACGCTGCATGCGCCGAAGACCAGGCCGTTCAGCAGCGAGGGCTCGATTCCCAAGCAGAAGCGCAGGAAGGCCAGGTAGGCGAAGCCATACGCAATGCCGGTCGCGTAGTGGCCGATCCAGCCGATCGCCAACTCGTTGGCGACGGGCGGCTCGGCGGCGATCGATTGGTGGAACAACCTGCCCCGCGCGGCGCCGACGAACCAGCGCCCGACCAGCGCCCAGTTGCTGGGCGGCAGTCCGGACAGCAGGCGCAGAACGCGCTGCCAGATGTCGAGCAACGCGGTCGCGACCACGCCCGAGGCGACGGCTTCCAGGATTCGCATGTCCCCCTCCCGCGGCCGCGAATGCGAATATCGCCCCAGACGGCCGCGCGGCGCGCATCCTAGGGACAATTCCCGGCGAATGCACCCGGGAGCTGCCTGGTCGAACCTATGGCGCGACCTTCACAACGCCGTGCCTTGCGATGGCTAGGGTAGCGCCCGGCCCCTGTGCAGCCTAGGATTGATGCTACGTGTGGTGGCGCTCTGGCGCCCGCATCGGGGGGGTCGGATGCGCCATGGAAACCGCCTTGGGAGGGGCGCACCATGGCCAAGCTGAACGTCAACGGCAAAGCGGTCGACGTGAAGGTCGATCCCGATACGCCGCTTCTGTGGGTGATCCGCGAGCAGGTCGGCCTGACCGGCACGAAATATGGCTGCGGCGTCGCGCAGTGCGGGGCCTGCTCGATCCACCTCAACGGCGAACTGGCGCGTTCCTGCGCGATCCCCGTCAGCACCTTGAAGCCGACCGACAAGATCGTGACGATCGAGGGCCTGTCGCGCGACGGCAGCCACCCGGTGCAGAAGGCCTGGGCCGCGGTCGACGTGCCGCAATGCGGCTACTGCCAGAGCGGCCAGATCATGGCGGCGGCCGCGCTGCTGAAGAAGAAGCCCAAGCCAAGCGACACCGACATCGACGCGGCGATGACCAACATCTGCCGCTGCGGCACCTACCAGCGCATCCGCGCGGCGGTGCTCATGGCCGCGAGCGGCGGCACCGCCGCCGTCACCATCAACGGCCAGAAGAAGGCATGAGGGGGCGCAGCATGGCACGCACATCAATCACCGCGTCGCGCTCCGACAAGGTTTCGCGCCGCAACGTCCTTGTGGGCGCCGCCGCCGCGGGCGGCGGGCTGGCGCTGGGCTTCCATGTGCCCGCGCTGGAAGCCGCCGTTCCCGCGCAGCGCCCGGTCGCCGCCGCCAAGGGCGCCGAGGTCAACGCCTGGGTCGTGATCGGCAGCGACGAGACGGTCACGATCCGCGTCGCGCGCACCGAGATGGGCCAGGGATCGCTGACCGGCCTGGCGCAGCTCGTCGCCGAGGAGCTGAACTGCGACTGGAAGAAGGTGCGCACCGAATACCCGACGCCGGGCCAGAGCCTGGCGCGCCAGCGCGTATGGAAGGACTTCTCGACCGGCGGCAGCCGCGGCATCCGCGGCTCGCACGACTACGTGCGCGAGGGCGGCGCGGCGGCGCGCGAGATGCTGATCCAGGCCGCCGCGCAGCAATGGGGCGCCAAGCCGGGCGACTGCGCCGCCGCCGGCGGCGTCATCACGCACAAGCCGAGCGGCCGCACGGTCACCTACGGCAAGGTGGCGGCGACGGCGGCGAAGCTGGAGCCGCCGAAATCCGTCAAGCTGAAGGACCCCAAGGACTGGACCATCGCCGGCAAGCCGCTGAAGCGGCTGGACACGGCGGACAAGCTGACCGGCAGGCAGATCTACGGCGTCGACGTGAAGCTGCCGGGCATGCTCTCGGCCGCGATCAAGGACGCGCCGATCTTCGGCGCGGAGATCAAGAGCTACGACGAGGCCAAGATCAAGGCGATGCCGGGCGTGCGCCGCGTGGTCAGGGTCAACGCCACGACGGTCGCGGTGGTAGGCGACACGTGGTGGCAAGCCAAGAGGGCGCTCGACGCATTGCCGATCCAGTACGAGGACAGCCCGCACGCGAAGGAGTCGAGCGCGACCATCGCCGCGCGACTGAAGGAGGGGCTGGAGCCCGAGGCGAAGAACGTCTTCGTCGGCAACAAGAACGGCGACGCGCTGGCCGCCATCGCCGGCGCGGCCAAGAAGGTCGAGGCGGTCTATTCGACGCCCTTCCTGCATCACGCCACGATGGAGCCGATGAACTGCACCGCGCTTTACACGCCCGATAAGTGCGAGGTGTGGTCGCCGACGCAGAACGGCGAGGGCTCGCTGGCCGCCGCGGCGGAGGCATCGGGCCTGCCGCTCAACAAGTGCGAGGTCTACAAGAGGCCGCCCGGCGGCGGCTTCGGCCGGCGCGGGCGCCAGGACTACGTGACCCAGGCGGTGACGATCGCCAAGCAGATGCCGGGCACGCCGGTCAAGCTGATCTGGTCGCGCGAGGAGGACACGCAGCACGGCTACTACCGGCCGATCACCATGTGCCGGCTGACCGCCGGGCTGGACGACAAGGGCGCGCTGGTCGGCCTGCACGTCCGCCTGTCCGGCCAGTCGATCGTCGCCGACCAGCAG
Organism: Alphaproteobacteria bacterium; assembly: GCA_020851015.1. The sequence goes on from JADZDN010000259.1 coordinate 8,446, forward strand.
CCGGCGGCGCTGCAGA
>JADZDN010000260.1 GCA_020851015.1 Alphaproteobacteria bacterium
GGCCCGAGAGCGCGAGGCGCAGCGTGTTCGCACGCCCCCGCGTCAGGTGCGCCTCGTCGCGCGTGGCCCGGTAGCTTGGGCACATCACGTCGGCGTCGAACTTCCGGCAGGCGCCGTTGTTGTTGCACATCTCGACCGCGCCGCCGAACCCACCCCAGGCCGACCAGTCGAACGCCGTGTCGAAACCCGGCGTCGCGTAGCCCGGCGCGTAGCGGAACAGCGAGCGGTCGTCCATCTTCGCGGGGCGCACGATCTTGCCGGGATTCATCACGTTGCCCGGGTCGAACGTGTCCTTCACCTGCTCGAAGGCGTGGACGATGCGCTGGCCGAACATCGGCTCGTGGAACTCCGAGCGTACCAGCCCGTCGCCGTGCTCGCCGGAATGCGAGCCCTTGTATTCGCGCACCATGGCGAAGCATTCCTCGGCGATCGCGCGCATCGCCTTGGCGTCCTTCTCCAGCTTCAGGTTCAGCACGGGCCGCACGTGCAGCGTGCCGACCGAGGCATGGGCGTACCAGGTGCCGTCCGTCCCGTGCTTGTGGAAGATCCGGGTCAGCCGGTCGGTGTACTCCGCCAGGTCCTCCAGCGGCACGGCGCAGTCCTCGATGAAGGATACCGGTTTCCCCTCGCCCTTCATCGACATCATGATGTTGAGGCCCTGCGCGCGCACGTCCCACACCGCGCGCTGGAAGGCGGGATCGGTCGCTTCGACCACCGCGCCGGGAAATCCCAGGTCGCCCATCAGCGCGACGAGGTCCTTCAGCCGCTTCAGCACGTCGGCCTGGTCGTCGCCCGCGAACTCCACCAGCAGCAGCGCGTCCGGCGCGCCCACCACGAACTTGTCGACCGTCGCCTTGAACATCGGGATGTCGCGCGCCAGCGCGATCATCGTGCGATCCACCAGCTCGCACGCGCTCGGCCCCAGCTTGACGATGTGCTGGGTCGCCTCCATCGCCGCGTAGAAGCGCGGGAAGTGGCAGATGCCGAGCGTGCGGTGCTTCGGGATCGGCTGCAGTTCCAGCTCGATGCGGGTGGAGAAGGCGAGCGTGCCTTCCGACCCCACGAGCAATTTCGCGAGGTTCGGCTGGTCGCCCACGAGCTGGTCGATGTTGTAGCCGCCCACGCGGCGCAGCAGCTTGGGAAAGCGCCGCTCGATCTCCCCGGCCTCGGCCAGGCCCAGCGCGCGCAGCTTGCGGGAAATCTCCTCCAGCCGCGCGCCACTAGCGCGGTTGTCACCCACCCGATTGTCGCCTGCCCGATTGTCGCCAAATGGGCCAAACCGCGCACGCTCGCCGTCCGCCAGCAGCGCTTCGATCGCCAGCACGTTGTGCACCATGTTGCCGTAGCGGATCGAGCGCGCACCGCAGGAGTTGTTGCCGGTCATGCCGCCGATCGTGGCGCGGCTGGACGGCGACACGTCGACCGGGAAGAACAAACTGTGCGGGCGCAGGTAGGCGTTTAGGTGGTCCAGTACCACGCCCGGCTCGACCGTCACGCGCCTTGCGGCCGCGTCCAGCTCGACCACCTTGTTCAGGTGCTTGCTGACGTCCACCACCAGCGCGCGACCAACGGTCTGGCCGCATTGCGAGGTGCCGGCGCCGCGCGGCAGCACGGGACACCCGGCCTCGCGTGCGATCTGCATGGCCACGGCGATGTCCTCGACGTCGCGCGGCACCACCACGCCCACCGGCTCGATCTGGTAGATCGAGGCGTCGGTCGCGTAGCGCCCGCGCGAGAAGGCGTCGAACAGCACCTCGCCGCGCAGCGCGCGCCGCAGGCGCTGCGCCAGGGCGGAATCGCCGATCGGAACCATGCCGGTAGTCTACCGCCTCCGGGGATAGTTTGCCGGACTCTATTTGCCGGGGTTCCATTTCCCAATTCATGGATGCTACCCTGCCGCGCACGGACGGGCGAACGCCGTCCGTCTTCCCACCGCGTGGCGATGCAGCGATGTCCGACCCGCCATCGACGATGCCCGAGGCGCGGCGCCCCGGCGAACCCAGCCTCGGCACCGGGCTCTACGCCGTGCCGGAGGCGGCGCGGCTGAGCGGCGTTTCCGCATCGCGCATCCGCCGCTGGATCAAGGGCTACGACTGGTCGCGCGGCAAGCGAAAGCATCATTCGCCGCCGGTCTGGCGGCCGGACGTGGCGCCGATCGAGGGGGCGCAGGCGCTGAGCTTTCGCGACCTGGTGGAGGTGCGGCTGGTCGACGCCTTCCTGCGCGCCGGCGTGTCGTGGAAGCGGCTGCGCGTGGTGGCCGAGGAGGCGTCGCGCCGCTTCGACACGACGCACCCCTTCTCGACCCGGCATTTCGTGACGGACGGCAGGACGATCTACGACCAGGTCAGCCGCGAGGCCGGCGACACGCTGGAAGACCTGCAGACCCACCAGTTCGCCTTCCGCCGCGTGATCTCGCCGACGCTTCAGGGGGGGCTGGAGTTCTCGGCGGAGGGCGCGGCGCTGCGCTGGTGGCCCGAGCCGGGGCGCGGCGACCGGCTGATCGTGGTCGATCCGCTGCGCTGCTTCGGCCAGCCGGTGATCGCCGCCGCCAACATCCCGACAAGGGTGGTCGCCGCCGCGGTCGCGGTGGACGGCGAGAAGAAGGCGGCGGAGTGGTTCGGCCTGACGCTCAAGGCGGCGCGCGCCGCCGTCAGGTTCGAAGCCGCGCTTGGCAAGCCCCGGAAATCCCTATGATGAAATCCCCATGAGGTTCCTGCTCGACAATTGTTTCGCGCCGCGCTTGGCGCACGGCATCGCGGCGCTGCGCGGGGGCAACGAGAAATCGGTTTTGCACCAGCACGACAAGTTTCCGCTCGACGCCAGCGACGAGGCGATCCTGCGCACGCTGACGCAGGAGGGCGGCTGGACGATCGTCTCGGGCGACCTCAACCTCGCCCGGCTGCGTCACCAGCGCCGCGCCTTGCGCATCCACGCGGTGACGGTGTTCGCCCTAGCGCCGGGCTGGCTCGAATTGCCGCTGTGGGAGCAGGCCGCGCTGCTGATCCGCCGCTGGCCCGAGATCGCGCGCGAAGCCGAAGCCGCGCCGACGGGTGCGATGGTCGAAATCCCAGTCAATTCAGCCGCACCCTTCAAGCGGCTCGGCCGATAGCGAAGGCCGCTAGCGGCCGACGAATTTCGGGCGCTTCTTCTCCAGGAAGGCGCGCACGCCGATCTTGTAGTCCTCGGTGTCCGTGGAGGCATAGCCCTCGTCGATCTCGGCCCGGGTCAGTGGCTGGCCGTCCAGCAGGCGGCGGATGAACTTGCGATGCCAGCGCGCGGCCAGCGGCGCGCCCTCGGCGATCCGCGTTGCGGTGGCAAACGCTTCGCCTTCCACCTCCGCGTCGGCCACCACGCGGTTGACCAGGCCGAAGCCGAGCGCCCGCTCGGCCCCGAACACCTCGCCCTCCAGCAGGATCTCCTTGGCCGCCGCCGGTCCGACCAACGCCACCAGCGGCACCAGCTCGCCATAGGACATGGTATGGCCCAGCTTCTTGATCGGCACGCCGAAACGGCTCGACGTGCCGCAGACCCGGATGTCGCAGACCGTGGCCAGCTCGAGCCCGCCGCCCACGCACACCCCCTGGATCAGGGCGACGGTCGGGTGCCGGCCCTCTGCCACGGCGCGCAGCGCGCGCTGCATGTGCGTGGCGTAGGCACGCGCCTGCTCGGAGCCCGCGCGTTCCCGCTCGAAGCTCTGGATGTCCGCGCCCGCCGCGAAATTGCCGCCGGCGCCCCGGATCACGATGCAGCGGAGGTCGTCCTCGGCCGACAGCGCCTCGATCGTGTCGGCCAGCAAGCGCCAGGTCGCGGCGTCCAGCGCGTTCAGCCGGTCGGGGCGGTTGAGCGTGACCGTGACGATCGGCCCGTCGCGGCTCGTCAGGACCGTTTGCGCCGCGCCGGCGTCCGGCATGACGCGGTGCTACTCCGCCGCCGACTTGGTCTTGGCGCCGGCGCGCCCGGCCAGCGCGTCCATCGCCGCGGCGACGCCACCCTGGCGGTGCGGCACGCCGGCGAGGTGCAGGCCCATCTCCACGCCCGCCAGCGTGCCCATCAGCATCAGCTCGTTGAATCCGCCCAGGTGCCCGATGCGGAACACCTTGCCCGAAACCTTGCCCAGGCCCTGGCCCAGCGACATGTCGAAATGGTCGAGCACGATCTTGCGGAACTGGTCGGCGTCGTGGCCCTGGGGCATCAGGATCGCGGTCAGGCTGTTGCTGTACTCGGCCGGGTTGACGCAGAGATTCTCCAGCCCCCAGGCCTGCACCGCCGCCCGCGTCGCCGCGCCGAATTTCGCGTGCCGGGCGAACACCTGCGCCAGGCCTTCCTCCAGCAGCATGGCGATGGCCTCCTTGAGGCCGTAGAGCAGGTTGGTCGCGGGCGTGTAGGGAAAGAAGCCGGTCTTGTTCGGCCCCGCCATGTCGGCCCAGTCCCAATAGGCGCGCGGCAGCTTCGCCGTCTCCGACGCCTTCAGCGCCTTGGCCGAGATGGCGTTGAAGCTGAGGCCGGGCGGCAGCATCAGCCCCTTCTGCGAGCCGCCGACCGTCACGTCGACGCCCCATTCGTCGTGGCGGTAGTCGATCGAGCCCAGCGACGAGATCGTGTCGACCAGGTAGAGGGCGGGATGCCCGGCCGCATCGATCGCCTTGCGCACCGCGGCGATGTTCGAGGCGACGCCGGTCGACGTCTCGTTGTGCACCACGCAGACCGCCTTGATGGCGTGGGCCTTGTCTTCCTTCAGGCGCTGGCCGATCTGGTCGGCGGGCGCGCCGCGCCGCCAGTCTCCGGGAATGAACTTGACATCCAGGCCCAGGCGCCTGGCGAGCCGGTGCCACAGCGTCGCAAAATGGCCGGTCTCGGCCATCAGCACCTTGTCGCCGGGGCTGAGCGTGTTGACCAGCGCCGCCTCCCATGCGCCGGTGCCCGAGGCGGGGTAGATGACGACCGCGCCCTTGGTCTGGAAGATCGCCTTCATGCCTTCCAGTACCTCGCGGCCGAGCTTCTGGAACTCGGGTCCGCGGTGGTCGATCGTCGGTCGGTCGATCGCGCGCAGCACCCGGTCCGGCACGTTGGTCGGCCCCGGACTCTGCAGGAAATGGCGGGCGGTAGCCGTCGGCATGGCGCTCCTCCAATGATGGCCGGCAGTATGCCGGCAATTGATGCCAGAGGCCAGACCGAGGCCATGGTTTCGTCGTGCTTCGAGACGGCCCCGTCGGGGCCTCCTCAGCATGACGAAACCAACTTCCGCGCCATGGTGAGGAGCGCCCGCAGGGCGCGTCTCGAACCATGATGAACGCCCCAGTTGCCGCCTTCCCCAAACTCCGTATGCTTCGGGGACGGCTAGAGGGAGCAGCATCATGGTCGCGCAGGTCAAGGCATCGGTACCGCAGGTCGATTTCTCCAAGGGCGTGGCGCTGGTTGACGGCAAGATGGTGCCCGTCGCCGAGGCCAGGATGCCGATCACCGACTGGGGATTCCTGCGCTCGGACGTCACCTACGACGTGGTGCATGTGTGGAAGGGGTCGTTCTTCCGTCTGGACGACCACATCAAGCGCTTCCAGGCCTCGATGAAGGGTCTGCGCCTGACGATGCCCTACGACGCGGCGGGGCTGAAGCGCGAGTTGACCGCGCTGGTCCGCGCGACCGGGCTGCGCGACGCCTATGTGTCGATGATCTGCACCCGCGGCACGCTGCAGCCCGGCCTGCCGCGCCATCCCAAGAACTGCATCAACCGCTTCTATTCCTATGTGCTGCCGTTCGTATGGGTAATGCCCGAGGATATGCAGGCGCGCGGCGCGCACGCGATCATGGCCAAGACCCCGCGCATCCCGCCGGAGAGCGTCGATCCCACCATCAAGAACTTCCACTGGGGCGATTTGACCCGCGCGATGTTCGAGGCGTCGGACGCGGGCGCCGACATTGCCTTCCTGACCGACGGGCACGGACACCTGACCGAGGGTCCCGGCTTCAACATCTTCGCGATCATCGACGGCATGGTGATCAGCCCCGACCGCGGCGCGCTCGAGGGCATCACGCGCAAGTCGGTGTTCGAGCTGTGCGACGAACTGGGCGTGCCCTACCGCATCCGTCCGCTGCATGTGAGCGAGCTGGAAGCTGCGGACGAGCTGTTGACCGCCACCACCGCGGGCGGCGTGATGCCGGTGTCCAGGCTCGACGGCCGCATCTACAGCAACGACCGCCCGGGTCCGATCTCGGCCAAGCTGCGCCAGCGCTACTGGCAGAAGCACGAAGAGGGCTGGCACGCCACGCCGATCCAGTACGACTGATCCGCTTCTCATGGGTCGACAGGCTCACCATGAGGGGAAAGTCTCGGCCTCATCCTGAGCCTGTCGAAGGATGAGGCCCGCCATCGCACCGGAAGGACCGTCCATGGCCGCGTCGAAGAACGCGAAGGAGTTCCACATTGCCGAAATGCCGGGGGACGGCATCGGCATCGAGGTGACGAACGCCTGCAAGGAAGTGCTGGCGGCGCTGGAGAAGCGCGTGGGCGGCTACACGCTGCGCCTGGAATTCGCGCCGGGCGGGGCGATGCAGTACCGCGACACCGGCGTGGCGCTGCCCGACTCCTCGCTCAAAACAGCGCAGAAGGCCGACGCGATCCTGCTGGGCGCCATGGGCTGGCCCTCGATCCGCTATCCCGACGGGCGCGAGATCGCGCCGCAGGTCGACATGCGCGAGATCATGGGACTCTATGCCGGCGTGCGCCCGATCCGCGCCATTCCAGGCATACCGCCGACGCTTGCAGATCCCCGCGCGGCCAGGATCGACCTGGTGATCATCCGCGAATCGACCGAGGGCCATTTCGCGCGCCGCAACCAGGGCGAGGTGATCGACGACCGCGAGGCGCGCGAGACGCTGGTGATCACGCGCCCGGCCAGCGAGCGCCTGTTCGACTTCGCCTTCCGCCTGGCCGAGCGGCGCAAGGCGCGCGGCGGCAAGGGAATCGTGAGCTGCATCGACAAGGCGAACGTGTTCAAGGCCTTCGCGTTCTTCCGCAAGATCTTCGACGAGCGCGCGAAGAAGTTTCCCGACATCAAGCCACATCACCGCTACATCGACGCCGCGGCGCTCGACCTGATGCTGCGCCCTTGGGACTACGACGTGATGGTCACGGAAAACCAGTTCGGCGACATCATCTCCGACCAGGCGGCGGGGCTGATCGGCGGCATGGGCATGGCGCCCTCGGGCGACATCGGCGACCACCACGCGGTGTTCCAGCCCAGCCACGGCACCGCGCCGGATATCGCCGGCAAGGGCATCGCCAACCCCACCGCGATGTTCCTGTCGGCCGCGCTGATGCTCGACTGGCTGGGCGACCGCCACGGCGTCGAGGCCTGCGGCATCGCCGCGCGCATCCTCGAAACCGCGGTGGACGATGCTTACGCAAAAGGCGGGCTGCGCCCCTACGAGATCGGCGGCAAGAGCAACACCGCCGACATCACCAAGGGCGTGATCGCCGCGATCGGCACGGCCAGGGCGGATTGATCTCCCTCTCCCATCGGGAGAGGGAGGGGCCCGGCGCGTCAGCGCCGGGAGGGTGAGGGACAGCGCGTGGCACCCTGCCGCTTTGTTTCCCTCACCCGGCTCGCTGCCGCTCGCCACCCTCTCCCGACCGGAGAGGGGCAAGCTACGACGCCTTCTGTCCCTGCTCCTTGTCGAACGCGGCCATGCGGGCGACCAGCCAGTCCCAGGCCTCGCGCTCGCGCTCGCCGGCGGTCTTCGTCACGGCGACCGACAGGTATTCCATCTCGCGCGCGATCTTCTCGCGCGGCAGCATGGAGAGCCGGCTGACCAGGATCGCGACCTCCACGACCGCGGCCTGGGCGCGGTTGAAGCCCAGGAACGGCGCGTGGGTGGCGCGGTGCACCACGCGGCAGCGCAGGCGCGGGCGCTCGGCGTCGTCGATGCGCGCGAACACCTCGACCTCCTCGTGCGCCAGGGCCGCGGCCAGCCGTGGCACGGCGACGCGCTGCGCCGGAACGACAGGCCAGTCGCGCCGGCCGGTCAGGCATCCGGCGAAGACGCGCACGTCGTCGGTGTAGTTGACGGTGGCGACGCCGCGCGCGGCCAGGTTGTCCAGCGTGGCCGATGGGCGGAACGGCGCGATCACCAGCGCGTCCGGCTCGACGATCACGCCGATCGGCGCGATATGCGGCGATCCGTCCGGGTTGGCGGTGACGACGATGCTCTCGCGGATCATCGCTTGCGCGCCAGGCGGTCGATCTTGGTCGACTTGACCGCGCCGTACTCGGCCAGGTCCTCCGCCCTACGCTCCACCGCCACGCCCCAGTCCAGCTCGCGGTCCTGCACGTAGCGCTTGCCGAGCTGCCAGGCTATCTGCGCGCGCGCCGTCTCGACGCCCATGTAGAAGGCGTGCGCCGCGTCGTTCTCCAGCTTCAAGTCGGGCCACAGGTCGAACGGGTCGGTCGCCACGCGCCGGCCGTCGCGGTTGAGGACGTGGATGCCGTCCGCGGTCACCTCGACCCGGAAATTCGTGTCCTTGATCGCGTGCGCCAGCTCGGCGATGTCCTCGGCCGTGCTGGGGAAGGGCTTGCGGTCGCGCAAGCCCATCAGCCCGCCGTCATAGTCCTGCGGCAGGGCGCCGTCTGCGCGGGCGGCGAACATGATGCGCCGCGCCAGGTCGGTCTCGGCGACGGCGCGGCTGTTGTGCTGGCTGACCCGCACGACCAGCACGTTGCGGATGGAAAGTTCCGAGACGATCCCCATCAGCACCGCGTTGATGCCCGTCGTGTCGGCGTCGGTCAGCTCGGTCAGGTTGCCCGTGCCCATCAGGATCTCGATCTCGGGATGGCGCCGCCGCAATTCACGATAGCGCACCAGGGATTCGGTGAAGCCGAAATGGATTGGATCGAGGATTGGGTCGGCGATAAAGGGTTTCCCCCTGGCCTGCATCGCCGCGACCGCGCGCAGCAGCGAGTCGAGGTCGCCAGGCCGGGAGGGGATCAGCACCGGCACGGCGGCGGTCTCGTCGCTCAACGACAGCGTCTCTTCCGTCAGACTGAGCAGGAAGTCCGCGCCGGCCGAAGCACCCCGGCGCAGCTCGTCAGGGTCGGCGGAATCGACGCTGACCGCGTGGCCCGCGGCCTTCAAGGCGCGCACCGCCTCGGCGAGATGCGGAAATTGCGTGCCCGGCAGGCAGCCCAGGTCGATCACGTCGGCGCCCTGGCGTCGGTAGTCGGCGGCGCGGTCGAGGATCGCGGGGATGTCCAGGCCCGGCGCGTCGACGATCTCGGCGAAGATGCGCACGTCGTGGTGCGAAAGGTCGGGCGGGCCGCCGGCGCGGCCGAAGACGCGCGGCAGGTCCTTCGCGTCGTCCGGGCCGCGCACGAACGGCGCGCCGTAGTGCCGCGCCAGCGTATCGAGATCGCCGCGGCAGCGCCCGGGCACCACCACCTTGGTGGCGTCGCCGATGCCGTCCAGCCGGCGGCGGATCAGGTCGGCCGTCATCAATCCGGCGACGGCCAAGCCAAGGACGCGCAGCTCCCAGTCGAAATCGACGGGGCCGAGCGCCTCCATGGTCCGGCGCAGGCGCTTCTCGGCCAGCCGCCCGGTCAAGAGCAGGATGCGCTCACGCATGCGCCCGCACCTGGTCCAGGCGGGCGCGCAGGGCGCGCTCCAGGCTCGCCATGCCGTCGACGACGATGGTCGCCTCGAACGCCTTCAGCCGCTCCACGTTCTCCAGGTCGATGCGGCGCGGATACACCTTGACCATGCCGCCCGGCGCCATGGTATCGAGCTCGGGCGCGGTGTCGCAGGCGAAGACGATCGACGGCACGCGGCACTTGCCCGCCTGGGCGAAGACATTGGTCGCCAGCGTGTCGGAAATGCCGGCCACGCACTTGGCGATGGTGTTGGAGGTGGCGGGCGCCATCACCAGCGTGTGGTAGACGCCGTGGTAGAACAGCCCGACCGGGGCGGCGCTGGCGGTCGTGTCCTTGAACACGCGGGCGCCCTTGGGAAACCGGTCGAGCTTCTCGCGGTACATGCGGATGACCTCGGCCGCGGCCCGGCTGACGAACACGTCCAATTCGCCCAGCCCGGCCATCAGTTCCAGGCATTCCGTGAAGAAATGCCCGGAGCCGGTGAGCGCCCAGGCCAGACGCGGCGTCTTGACCTTTTCCCTTCTGCCCGGCATCGATGCCCCGAGAAGACCTTGAACCCGGACGGAGTGTAGCATTGCCGACGGCCGATCGCGTACCACAGCCGAAGATCGACAGCGCCGCCGTCGCGCGCAAGATGGTCGAGCAGGGCATCCAGCTGCGCCGTCGCGGGCTGATCGACGAGGCCGCGCGCAACTACGAGGCCGCCCTGGTGCTCGCCCCCGACATGCCCGAAGCGCACTACAACCTGGGCGTGGCGCGCCAGGCCCAGGGGCGGCTCGAGGACGCGGCGCGTTGCTGGGAGCGGGCGGTCGAGCTGAAGCAGGATTTCGCGGCGGCGCGCAACAACCTGGGCAGCGCGCTGCTCGAGCTGGGCTTGCCGTGGGAGGCGATCGCGCAGCATCGCCGCGTCCTGGTCGACAACCCCCGCTCGCTGCCCGGGCTCATCAACCTGGGCAATGCGCTGCGCCAGGCCGGCGAGCCGGCGCAGGCCGAGGCAACCTACCGCCACGCGCTGGCGATCGCGCCGGACGACCCGATGGCGACGGCCAATCTGGGCCTCGTGCTGCAGGACCTGGACCGGCTGGGCGAGGCCGAGGCCGCGTTCCGCCGCGCCATCGCGCTGCGCCCCGACCACGCCGAGGCGCATCGCTCGCTCGGCATGCTGCTGCTGCTGCAGGGGCTCTTCACGGAAGGCTGGGCCGAGTATGACTGGCGCTGGCGCACGCCGCGCCAGCAGCGGCGCAACCTCGGATGCCCGACCTGGCGGGGCGAGGACATCGCCGGCAAGACCATCCTGCTGCACGCCGAGCAGGGGCTGGGCGACACGATCATGGCCTGCCGTTTGGCCGGCACCGTGGCCGAACGTGGTGCGCGCGTCGTGCTGGAGGTGCAACCGCCGCTCGTGCGCCTGCTGAACGGGCTGGCGAGCGTCGCCGCGATCGTACCGCGCGGCGCCGCGCTGCCGGCGGCGGACGTCGAAGCCTCGCTGCTCGACCTGCCGGGCATCCTTGGCCTGGATGCCGCGACGATCCCCGCGCCGGTTCCCTACCTCGCGGCCGAGCCCGAGCGGGTCGAACGCTGGCGCCGGCAGATCGACGGGCGGCCCGGCTTCAAGATCGGCGTGATCTGGCAGGGCAATCCCAAGAGCATCGCCGAGCTGGGCCGATCCGCGCCCCTGGCCGCGCTGGCGCCCCTCGCGGCCCTGCCCGGCGTGCGGCTGATCTCGCTGCAGAAAGGGCCGGGCAGCGAGCAGATCTGGAGTTTGCCGGCGATCGAGGACCTGGGGCCGCGCTTCGACGCGGGCGAGGACGCGTTCCTCGACACGGCGGCCGCGATGCAGAGCCTGGACCTGGTCGTCAGCGTCGATACGGCGCCCGCGCACCTGGCCGGCGCGCTGGCAAGGCCGGCGTGGATCGCCTTGAAGCGCGTACCCGACTGGCGCTGGATGCAGGGGCGCGAGGACAGCCCGTGGTATCCGACGGCACGGCTGTTCCGCCAGGACCGCGCGGGCGACTGGGCGGGCGTGTTCCAGCGCATGGCGGAGATGCTGCGCCCCCGTCTCGCGGAGGCAGGGCCATGACGCCGCTGGCGCCGGTCTCCTGGGGCGAGCTGATCGACAAGATCACGATCCTCGAGATCAAGGCGCGCCGCATCGCCGATCCCGCCAAGCGCGCGAACGTGGCGCGCGAACTGCAGGCGCTCGTCGCCGTGCGCGATGCCGGCGGCGCGTTGCCGCCGGCGGTCGCGCCGCTGGCGGCGGAGCTGGGCGCGGTCAACGACGCCCTGTGGGAGATCGAGGACGCGATCCGCGGCTGCGAGGCGGCGGGCGACTTCTCGGCCCGGTTCGTCGCGCTGGCCCGCAAGGTCTACACGACCAACGACCGCCGCGCGGCGCTGAAGCGGCGGATCAACGAGCTCTTGGGCTCCGAGCTGGTCGAGGAAAAGAGCTACCGCGGCGGCTGAACCAGCGTCATCGCGCCGGCGGGAACTCCGGCGCGCAAGGCCCGTCGGAACAGGGCGCGATCCCCGCGCCAGACCACCGACACGCCGAACCGCCCGGCAGCGGCATAGCGCGGAAACGCCGCGTCCACCAGACCCGTTCGCGCCAGCGCGCGCAGGCCGGCGCATCGTTTCGGCACGCGCGCCGACTTCACCAGCACCAGGTGATCGGCCCGCAAGCGCCGCGCCAGCCACGCGGCCAGGCTGTCCGACGTCATGTCCCAGCTCTGGGCGATCGTCCGCGAGCCGCGTGCATCGTCGAAGACCAGCGCGCGCGCCGACCAGACCGGCGTCCTGCCGGCTTTCAGCGCCGCGCGGATCGCGGCGGGGCGTTCGGCCGGCACCAGCCGGCCGCGCGACAAGCCGCAGAGCATCAGCCCGTATTGCTCCATGGCGAGGACTGCCATGCGATGGGCGACGCCGTCAGAAAAGCGCCAGCGCGCCTGCGCCGCGCGTACCTGGTCGGCGAACGGTCCGCCGCCCGGCACCACCACCAGATCGACCGCGCGCGGCATCGCCAGCAGCGCGACCCAGCGGCGCAGATCGGGCCATTCCGCCAGGCTGCCGCCCAGCTTCACCACCCAGCAATGGCGTCGCATGGAATCGATCGGGTCTAGGCGCCCGACAGGACCCGCAGCAGGGGCTGCACTTCGGCGGCGGCCGGTGCGCGCCGCTCGATCTCGACGCCGACGGCGGCGCCAGGAACGATGTCGAGCTTTTCCACCTTCACCCGCGCAAGGACGACGCGCGGGTCCTTCAGCGCCAGCGCGGCAACCTGCTCGGCCAGCGTTTCGACCAGGTTGACATGGCCCTTCGCCAGTAGGCCGCGGATGCCGTCAACCACGTCCTCGTAGGACAGGATTTCATCGAGGGAATCGCGGCGCGGTCCGCCCTTCGGCAGCCGCACGCAGAGGTCCACGTTGAAGCGGATGCGCTGTGGCTTCTGCTGTTCGTGCTCGTAGACGCCGATATGGCCGTGCAGCACGAGGTCGCGCACGAACACGCGCGTCAGCTCTGCTTCTCCCCGCTCGGCGGCGGGGTCGCGCTCGCCCGGTTCGGGCTGGGCAAGCTGGACCGCCAGGATGCGCTGCAAGGACATGGAAGGCCTCCGTATGGCGCCCGGACTATGCCCCAGGGGCGCCGCACCGGCAAATCGGCTTGCGATTGCCCACGCCTCCGACGCCCGGGTATTGTGCCCTTATGAACGCCCCGAAACGCTCGGCGTTGCGCGTGGTCATCCTCGACCCCGATCCGGCCAAGCACCAGGCCGAGATGGTGCGGTCGGTCCTGACCATGCTGCAGGTGTCGATGATCCGCGACGCCAGCGACGCGGGTCGGCTGTTCGCGCGCCTCCAGCAGTTCCAGGCCGATCTCCTGATCGCGACCGTGTCCGCGGCCGAGGCCGTCGTGCTTGCGACCGCCGTGCGGCGCGACACCGCCTCGCCCAATCGCCGGTTGCCGATCATCGCCGTGGTTCCGCCGATGACCCCGGCGGAGCTGGTGCATGTGCGCGACGCCGGGGTGACCGAGATCCTGGTGCATCCCATCACCGCCAAGGCGCTGGCGGCGAGGGTCGACGCTGTGATCGACCGCGGACGGAATTTCGTCGACTCGACGGTATTCGTGGGGCCCGACCGCCGCCGGCGCGCGGGCGCCGGCTACACCGGCCCCAACCGCCGGAAGCGTTAGCGGTCAGATCTTGGCCGCAAGCCAGACAACGGCCGCATAGCGCGCCGCCTTGCCGAGCCCCGTCAGCAACACGAAGCGCAGGAAGTTGACGCGCAGCACCCCGGCGGCCAGCGTCAGCGGGTCGCCCACGATCGGCAGCCAGGCCAGCAGCAGCGACCAGCTTCCCCAGCGGCCGAACCAGGCTTGCGCGCGCGCCAGGGCATCGTGCTTGACCGGAAACCACCGCCGGTCCTGCCAATGCAGCAGGAAGCGGCCGAGCAGCCAGTTGACGCAGCTTCCCGCCGTGTTCGCGACCAGCGCGATGGCGAACAGCACGGCAAGGTCGTGTCCCCGCGCCGCCACCAGCGCCGCCAGCATCGCCTCGGACGACAGCGGCAGCAGGGTCGCCGCCAGGAACGCGCCCAGCGCCAGCGCGGCATAGGTTTCCACGGGCGCGCCGCGTGCGACAGGCGCTATCGCGGCAGCGCGGCTTCCACGGCCTTGATGAAGTCGGGCGAGCCGGGCTCGGCCTGGGTCGGGAACCAGCCCACCAGCTTGCCGTCCGGCCCCACCAGGTATTTGTGGAAGTTCCAGCGCGGCGCCGCCGCCGCGCCCAGTTCGCCCAGCGCCCAGCGATAGAAGGGATGCGCCTCGGCGCCCTTGACCGTCACCTTCTCGGTCAGCGGAAAGTCGATGCTGTAGTTCACTTCGCAGAACTTCTTGATCTCCTCAGCGCTGCCCGGCTCCTGCTGGCCGAAATCGTTCGACGGCACGCCCAGCACCACCAGGCCGCGGTCGCGATAGTGCTGCCACAGCGTCTCCAGCGCCTGGTATTGCGGGGTGTAGCCGCAGAAGGACGCGGTGTTTACCACCAGCACGGCCTTGCCGCGAAACGCCGACATCGGCATCGCCTGCCCGTCGATCGCCGTGAAATCGAAGTCGTAGGCCGTGCCGGCCATGGCCGGCGGCGGCGCAAGCAAACCAAAGGCCGCAAGAGCGACGGCAGCGGCCAGGCGAAGGACGATCGACATGCGGCGGCTCCCCAAGATGGCGTCGACCCCATTCCTAGCCCCGTGGACGGGCGGCTTCCAGTCGCAATCGGGTGATGGCAGGGCGAAAGTTCACGCCGACCGGCCGGACGGCTATGCTAGGCTGCGGCAAAGCCCGGAGAGAGGCCCTTTGATGTCCGAAGGTCTGGTGATCGGGTCCGACGAACACAAGCATCTGTTCTGCCGGTCGCTGATCGACACGCATGTTCCCTTCGATCCCGACCAAATCGTCTGGCCCGCGATCGACGAGCGCGACCGCACGCGGATTGCCGCGCTGCCGTTCTGGCCCGACGCCATGCGCGACGAGATCAACGCGATGCGCAAGCTCGAGGCCCTGGCCGGGACGCAGCACGATCCGCTGCTGGCCGAGGCGCTGACGCTGCAGGGCTACGAAGAAGGGCGCCACGGCCGGATCATCGGCGCCATGCTGCGCGCCTATGGCATTCACGTCGCGCCGCCGCCGCCCGCCGCGCCGCCCAGCGATGCCGAATGGGCCTACATCAAGCTCGGCTACGGCGAGTGCTTCGACTCGTTCTTCGCCTTCGGCATGTTCCACCTCGCTGGCAATGCCGGATTCTTTCCGCCGGCCCTGGTGGCGGTGTTCGAGCCGATCGTGCAGGAGGAGGCGCGCCACATCCTGTTCTTCCAGAACTGGATCAGCTATGTGCGCGCCAACCGGCCGGTAGCCGATCGCGCGCTGCACCGCCTGACCTCGGCCCGCGCGCTCGCGCTGTCGGTGTGGAGCCGCATGAAGATCGGCTTGACGCTGAAGCGCGCCAATCGCGGCCACGCGCCGACCGAGGCGAACTTCCCGGTCGAGCGCTTCAGCCTGCGCGGATTCCTGGAGGCGTGTTTGGCGGAGAACGATCGGCGGTTGTCGTCCTACGACCCCCGCCTGCTGCGGCCGCGCCTGATCCCGTCGCTCGCCGGCGCGATGGCCGGGTTGCTTCCCGCCGCGCGCGCGCGCGCCGCCGGCGAGGTCGGGGCACGCCCGGCCTAGTGCCGCGCGGGGCTGCGCACGTGCTCCGGACGCACGCCCAGCCCGATCAGCCGCGCGGGGATCCGGCGCAGGAACGGACAGCGCGCCAGCAGGCGCACCGCCAGCGGCGGCTTGATCGGCCCCGGGCGTTCCAGCACCCGCCCGATCACGCGCCGCTGGACCAGCAGCTGCAGCCGCTGGGTCATGCGGGTCGGACATGCGCGCCGCGCCTGCACCGCCGCCAGGTCGGCGTCGGTCACGCGGCCGTCGGCCAGCTTGACCGCCAGGATGTTGGCGGCGGCGACCGCATCCTGGACGGCCAGGTTGATGCCCACCCCGCCCACGGGCGACATCGTGTGGGCCGCGTCGCCGATGCACAGCAGGCCCGGGCGATACCAGGTGCGCAGCCGGTCGACGCCGACGGTCAAGAGCTTCACGTCATCCCATGACGCGATCTCGCCGATGCGATCGGCCGCGAACGGCGCCAGCCGCGCGACCTCCGCGCGAAACGCTTCAAGCCCCGCGGCCTTGACCCGCGCGAGCGAGTCCTTGGCAATCACGTAGCCGCATTGCCAGTGCTCGCCGCGATTGATCAGCACGAAGATGCGGCCGGAATCGAAGCGGCCCATCGTTTCCGCCGCGTCGTCCGGCCGGCGGGAGAGGCGGAACCACAGCACGTCCATCGGCGCGCCAAGCGTTTGGACCGCCAAGCCTGCCGCCTGGCGGACGGTCGAGTGCCGCCCGTCCGCGCCGATCACCAGCGGGGCGTCGATCTGCACCTTGCCCGCATCGGTTTCCGCGACCAGTCCGGCGACGCGTCCGTCGCGTTCGACCAGCCGCTTCGCCTTCGCCCGCATCAGGAGATGGAATCCGGGATAGGCGCGGGCCTTGCGGGCCAGGAAATCGAGGAAGTCCCACTGCGGCATGATCGCGATGAACTTGCTGCGCACGGGCAGGTGCGTGAAGTCGGCGATGGTCACCGGAAGATCGCCTACCTGGCCGCCCAGCTCGCGCACTTCCTGATGCGGCAACCGCAGGAATTCCTCCAGGAACCCCAGCTCGTGCATGATCTCGAGCGTCGACGGGTGGATCGTGTCACCGCGGAAGTCGCGCAGGAAATCGCCGTGCTTTTCCAGCACGGTCACGTCGACGCCGGCACGGGCCAGCAGCAGCCCCAGCATCATCCCCGCCGGCCCGCCGCCGGCGAAGCAGCACCGCGTGGCGGTGGTTTGCATGACCGTCACTTCGTCGCGCCGACACCACGCCGTTTGAGTTCGGCCTCGACCAGCTTGGCGACCTTGGCGTGGCCGACCGGGCGCATGTGGTCGTCGAGCAGGTAGTAGTCCGAAGCGGCCAGCGCCTTGGCGACGTCGACCGTGCTGACGACCGGTTTCAGCGCCGCGTAGCGCGGCTCGTCCAGCAGCCGCGCCACCGCCGCGGTGAACCGGCTGTCGTTGCGATTGTGCTCGTTCAACTCCAGGACGACCACCACCTTTCCGGTGAGCAGCGTCTGGTGCCGCGACAGCACGTCCAGGAAGTAGCGCGCCTCGGTTGCGTCGGTGTCGGGCGGTGGCGGCGGCGCCTTGCGCCAGGGCAACGCCAGGCGGGCGATGCTCAAGAGATTGCGCAGGTGCTTGAACGGATAATAGCGCGTTTCGCGCGCATGCCCGTCGACCAGCGCGCGATAGCGCGCCTCGGGAAGTATGTCGAGATGGCCGCGATCGACCAGGTATTGATTCTCCTCGAAATCGTTGTCGCAGTACTGGATCACCAGCGCCTTGAAGTCGCCGAGCCCCAGCCGCTCGACCAGCGCCAGCTCGCGCGCCGTGCCGTAGGACGAGATGGCCGCGTTGAGCACCGCTACGCCAAGATCGCGCTGGAGCAGCTTTGGAAACGCCTCCGCCGAGGCGACCCCCCAGCCTATCGCGTGGGAATCGCCGGTCACCACGATCGCCGGGGCGGCCAGCGCCGCGTCGTCGTCGCGCAGGCCCATCCGGTTGGTGACGTATTCGACGCTGTGCTCGCGGTTGACCACCGTGCAGCGGGTCGACGGCTTCAGCGTATAGGTAACTTCGGGATCATAGACCGCGCAGTCCGGCAGGAACTGCACGATGCGCCGGTCCTTGCGCATGTAGTAGTTGCGCGCCAGCGACAGCGGCTTGCTGACCGGACCCTCGGCGGATCCCAGCATCTCCGGGTGCGACATCGCATAGGCAATGATGGCTTCGACCGCGATCAGCGACAGCAAGACGCTGGCCACGAGAAGCAGCGCGTTGAAGATCCAGCCGAGATGGCGGGGAATCACGGGCGACGGGCCTCATGCTTGGATGAGGTCCAGGATGAGGCCGTCTTGCCCGGCTGTCGAGCCGCCGGGCCTGGGGGGACGCGGCCTATGCCCGGATCCGCTCGTTGGCCGGGTCCCACGGCGATTCCGGGATGACCGAGGCGGCGTGGCGCCGGCCCAGCAGCTCGATCTCCAGCTTCGATCCCGGCTTGGCATGGGCGGGATCGACGTAAGCCAGCGCCAGGCTCTTGGCGACCGCGTAGCCATAGGCGCCGGAGGTCGTGCGGCCGACCATCTTGCCGTTCGCGTAGAGCGGCTCGTTGCCCCACGGGTCGTTGTCCGTCTTCGCGTCAACCTGCACGGTGACGAAGTTGCGCGGCAGGCCTTTCGCCTTCTGCTCGACCAGCGCCTGCCTTCCGATAAACTCGCCCTTGTCCAGGCGCACGAAGCGCTCCATGCCAGCCTCGAGGATCGTGTACTCGGTGGTCAGGTCCGAGCGCCAGTAACGATAGCCCTTCTCGATGCGCAGCGAGTCCATGGCGCGGATGCCCACCGGGCGGATGTCGAACTCGGCGCCGGCTTCCATCAGCCCCTTGAAGATGCCGATCTGGTAGGCCAGCGGATGGTGCAGCTCCCAGCCCAGCTCGCCCAGGAAGTTGACGCGCAGCGCCAGCACCGGCGCCACTCCCACGGTGATCGGCTTGCCCGACAGCCAGGGAAAGGCGTTGCTCGACAGGTCCGCGTCGGTCAGCTTGCGCAGCACGTCGCGCGCCTTGGGGCCCGCCAGCACCAGCACGCCGCGATCCAGCGTCACGTCGCGCAGCGTCACGCTGCCGTCCTCGGGCATGGCGCGCCACAGGATGTCGTGGTCGTGCGCCTCGGCCGCCGCGGCGCTGACGATGTAGAAGCGCTCGCGGTCCAGCCGCGTGATGGTGAACTCGCTGACCACGCCGCCCGCCTTGTTCAGCACGTGGCAGAGCTGCGTGCGCAATTGCCCGCGCGGCAGCCTGTTGGCCACCAGCTTGTCCAGCATCGCCTCGGCGCCCGGGCCGGAGACGACGAACTTCGAGAAGCCGGTCAGGTCCTGCACGCCCACGCGCTCGCGCACCGCGCGGCATTCCTCGCGCGCCGGCTCGAAGTAGTTGCCGCGGCGGAAGCTCAGCTCGTCCTTCTGCGGCGTGCCCTTGGGCGCGAACCAGTTCGGGCGCTCCCAGCCGAATTTCTGCCCCCAAACCGCGCCCAGCGCGGTCAGCCGGTCGTAGACGGGGCTGGTCTTGGCGGGGCGCGCGGCCGGGCGCTCCTCCAGCGGATAGTGCAGCACGAAGATGTGCTCGTAGGCCTCCTCGTTCTTGATCTTGGTGTAGATCTTGTTGGCGTAGCCGCCGAAGCGCCGCGGATCGACGTCCCAGGGATCGACCGAGGGCTCGCCCGCGACCATCCATTCCGCCAGCAGCTTGCCGGCGCCGCCGGCCGCGGTGATGCCGAAGCTGAAGCCCTCGGCCAGCCAGTAGTTGCGCAATCCCGGCGCCGGCCCGATCAGCGGGCCGCCATCGGGCGTGTAGGGGATCGGGCCGTTGACGCAGTCCTTGATGCCGACCTTGCCCAGCATCGGCACGCGGCGGATCGCCGCGTCGATATGGACCTGCAGCCGGTCGATGTCGGGCGGCAGCAGCTCCTGGCCGAAGTTCGGCGGCACGCCGTCGACCGCCCAGGCGGGCGCGCCTTTCTCGTAGGGACCCACGATGAGGCCCTGGCGCTCCTCGCGCAGATAATAGGACTGGTCGCTCTCGCGCAGCACCGCCATCTCGGGCAGGCCGTGCTCCTTGCGCTTCAGCAGCTCCGCGCAGGGCTCGGTCACGATG
Organism: Alphaproteobacteria bacterium; assembly: GCA_020851015.1. The sequence goes on from JADZDN010000260.1 coordinate 19,983, forward strand.
TACTGGTGCTCGACGGCGATCACCGGGATGTCCAGGCCGACCATCGCGGCGATCTGGCGCGCCCAGGATCCGGTGGCGGTCACGACATGCTCCGCCGTTATGTCGCCCTTGTTGGTGCGGACCAGCCATTCGCCCGACAACTTCTGCTGGATGCCCGTGACCTTGGTCTGGCGGTTGATCTCCGCGCCGCGGCCGCGCGCCGCCTTGGCCAGCGCCATCGTGACGTCGGCTGGCGCCACGTGCCCGTCCTGGGGATGGAACAGCGCGCCGACCACCCCGGTCGTGTCGCACAGCGGCCACAGCTCCTTGACCCGCTTCGCGTCCACGATCTCGAACGGCACGCCGATCGTGTTCGCGGTGGCGCAGTAGCGGTGGTACTCGTCCATCCGCTCCTTGTTGGTCGCCAGGCGCAGATTGCCGGTCTTGTGGAACGACACCGGCTGGCCGGTCTCGGCCTCCAGCGACTGGTAGAGGTCCACGCTGTACTTGTGCAGCTGGCCGACCGAGTAGCTCATGTTGAACAGCGGCAACAGCCCCGCCGCGTGCCAGGTGGACCCGGCGGTCAGTTCGTTCATCTCCACCAGCACCACGTCGGTCCAGCCGAGCTTGGTCAGGTGATAGGCGATGCTGACGCCGACGATGCCGCCGCCGACGATGACGACGCGCGCGCTGGATTTCATGCCGCTTCCCCCGGGCTTGCCGATTGGCGGCCCATCCCGCTCCCTCGGGCCCGGTATTGGCTATAGAAACCCCGCCGCCCGGTTGTCAAAGCGCGACATGTCGCGCCGCGGGCGGCTGCGGGGTCAGGCGGCGGTCGGGGTCTTGGCCGGGGGTGGCGCGGCGCCGGCGCCCTGTTCGATCTTCAGGCGCAGCTTGTCGGCGCGGTTGGCGTTGCTGCAGATCTCCAGCAGCCGCACGGCATGGAACATCACGACACGGGCGTCGGGCTGGGCGGGCGCCGGCGCGGCGGCCTCGGCGCCCAGGCGCTCGACCGTCGCGCGTTCGACCGCCATGGCAATCTCGGTCAGCTTGCCGTTGACCTCGCCGCCCAGCCCCAGGCTTTCGGCGAAGCCGGCGCATTGCTTCAGCGCCGTCGCATGCGCCTCGGCTTTCGCCATGTCCTGCAGCGCCGTAGCGGCGTCCTTGGCGGCCGGCGCGGCGACGAACGAGGCCATGATGGCGGGCTCGGCCTTGGCAATCACGACATCGCGGAGCGTGGCCACGATGCGTTCCTTCATTTTCGCGACGCCGTCGCCGATCATGGCTTCGCCGCCCTGCGGCATCTCGCCCAATGCCTTGAACCGCTCCGCCGCTTCCTCGGCCAGCGCGGCGACCACGTTGGGCGAGGGCGGTTCGGCGCCGGCGAGCGCGTCGATGCGCGCCTGAAGGTCGGCGACCAGCTCGACGCGCACCGCGATGCCCAGCTTGCGCGCGCGGGGATCGTCGGCGGCCGCGGCGGCCAGCGCCTGAAGCAGATCGATCGGCTCGGCCACGCGCGACAGCAGGACGCGCAGCATCTCGGGCAGGCGCAGCGCCACGCTCGGTATGTCGAAGACGCCGAGGATGCCGGCGATCTTGTCCTTGTCCAGCGCCATCACCGGCTTCGGCGTCAGGAAGCCGCGCAGCCGCATCACCGGATCGGCGACTTCCAGCACCTGGCCCATCTGGGTGAAGTCGGCGAATCCGCGGTCACCCAGCTGCTGGGCCAGGCGCGTGCGCTCGGCCGGATCGGCGTTGGCGCGGGAATGGATGGCGGACACGGTGGCGCTGGCGGTCGGCCAAAGGCGCTGGCCCAGATCCACCACCACCGTGTGGTCGCGGCTGCCGGCGGCGGCGGCCTTGGCTTCCATTTCCGCCAGCAGCTCCTTGGGCAGGCCCGCTTCGGCCAGCTTCCAGCACGGCCGGATCGACGCGCGCAGGATGCGGCCGGGCGATGGCGGAACCGAACCGTCGGCCAGCAGGTCCTCGAACGGCACGCAGAACAGGCGCTCGACCGTCAGCGTGCGGCGGGGCTGCGAGACTTTGAGGCGCGGGCGGATGGCGTCGAAGGCGTCCTTGGACAGCGAATCCCCGCCCTGGGTGTCGCGCGCCTTTTCCAGCACGCCGACCAGCTTGCCCAGTTGGTTCTCGGACAGATCGAACTGCCGGTCGCCCATCGTGCCGACATGGCTGGCGACCGCCGCCCTTTCCTCCGGCTTGCCGGCGGGCTTGGTCGCGCCCGGCTTGGTGGCGGCGGGGGTCGACGGCCTGCCGGTCCGCCAGTCCTGGCCCATCGCCAGCCGCCCGATCTTGGGGTTGCGCTCGGCCGCCTTGGCGGCGGCGGCGGGCGGGGCAGCCTTGCGGATGCGTTCCGGGAAGCCGTCGGCGATCGCGTGGATCGCGACCACTTGCAGCGGCCGGGCGGACTGGGCCGCGTCGCGCCAAGTCTCGATATGCCGGTCCCAGCCGTCGAGCGTCCAGGACAGCTGGTCGACCAGCAGCGCGATCTCGCCGCGCGTGTCCGCCCAGCGCACGATCGTGTCGACGAAGTTCTCGAGGTAGAAATCGATGCGCAGGATGAGGCTTTTCGTCGTGGCGCCGATGTTCTTGGCCAGTTCGGAGAGCTGCAGCGCGCGCTCGCCGTCCGGGCCTTCGTCCTCCTGGGCCCAGCGCCAGATCTGGGTCGATGTCTCGGCGACGGTCCGGGCCAGGCGCCGCAGCCGGCTCGGCGGCTCCATTTCGGGCGTGCCGACCGCGGCGATCACGTCGCCCCATTCCTCGATCGCCTTGTAGAGGGCGTCGGCCGAGCCGCCGGTCTCCTTGGCCATCGTCGCCAGCAGGGCGCGCACCCGCGCCTGGCCTTCCTGGGAAGTGATTTCGGCCAGCGTCAACGCCTCGCCGCCACCATCGACCTTGGCGAAGGCCAGCCGGATCAGGTGCACCGCGCAGACCAGCCGGTCGACCTGCTCGCGCTCCAGCGCCTGCACCGCCTCCAGCGCCGCCTGCGGCCCGGCAAGCCCCTGGCGCGCGACCTCCAGCATCACCAGCCGCAGCCCGTCGGGGTTGGTGGCGTGGCGCTCGAGGATGAGCTGGTGCATGACCCGGTCGTGGACGCTCATGACGAGCGCCAGCGGCAGGTCCTTCATCGGAACGACATAGGTGCCCTTGGCGCCGCCGAAGCCGGGTATCAGCACTTCCAGCGCGCCGCCCGTGCTCGACCGCACGCGCGAATTGGAAAGTCCGGCCGTGGTGAAGGGCACCGCCGCGCCCCGGCGCAGGAAGTCCTGGACAAGGTTCGCCTGGCCGGCCGCCGTGGCGGCGCCGGCCGCGCGATCGCTGTTCCATTGCGTGTCGGCAATGCGGCTCATCCCTGCGCCTTTCGCACGGGCACGGGCGTGGTTGGGGCGCTAAGTAGTGCCTAACAGTGGTTAATGGATGGTTGACGGCGCATCCGGCACTAAGGTGCGCCGAACTGCCAGTTCCGGCCGGGTGCGGCCGTCAGCAAAGCCCGGGTGTAATCGTGCCGGGGTGCAAGGAAGACCGCCTCGATCGGCCCTTCCTCGACCACCTCGCCCCGGCGCATCACCACCACGCGGTCGCACACCCTCGCCGCCACGCGAAGATCGTGGGTGATGAAAAGGATCGCCAGCTCCAGGCGCCGGCGCACGTCCTCGATCAGGTCCAGCACCTGCGCCTGCACCGACACGTCCAGCGCCGAGACGGGCTCGTCGGCGATCAACAGTTCGGGCTCCATCGCCAGCGCGCGGGCGATGCAGATGCGCTGGCGCTGGCCGCCGGAGAACTGGTGCGGGTAGCGGTCGAGCGCGTTTGCATCGAGCCCGACGAGGTCGAGCAGCGCCGTGGCGCGCTCGAGCGCGGCGCCGGCGGCGAGGCCATAGTTCATCGGCCCTTCGACCAGCGACTGGCGGATCGTCCGGCGCGGGTTCAACGAGCGGTACGGATCCTGGAAGATCACCTGCACCTTGCGCCGGTAGGGCCGCAGCGCGCCGGCGGCGAGCCGCGCGATGTCCTGGCCGCCGATCAGGATGCTGCCCGCGGTGGGGTCGATCAGCCGGGCGACGCAGCGCGCGACGGTCGACTTGCCCGAGCCCGATTCCCCGACGATACCCAGCGTCTCGCCGCGGCGTACGCACAGCGACACGCCGGCCGCGGCGCGCACGCTGCGCTTGCGGCCAAGCCATCCGCCCGTTTCGTAGGTCTTGGCCAGCGAATCGACGCGCAGCACCTCCTCCTTCGCGGCGGCCGGTGCTTGTCCGGGCTGGCGCGACGGCGGCGCCATGCCCGGCACGGCGGCGATCAGCATGCGCGTGTAGGCCTCGCGCGGACGCGACAGCACCTCGGCGGTCGGGCCGAATTCGACCAGCCTGCCGTGGCGCATCACCGCGACGCGGTGCGCGATCTCCGCCACCACGCCGAAATCGTGGGTGATGAACAGCACGCCGGTGGCGAACTGGCGCTGGATGTCCTTGATCAGCTCCAGGATCTGCGCCTGGGTGGTGACGTCGAGCGCCGTGGTCGGCTCGTCGGCGATGATCAGCGCCGGTTCCAGCGCGACGGCCATCGCGATCATGATGCGCTGGCGCTGGCCGCCCGAGAGCTGGTGCGGGTAGGCGGCGGCCATGCGTTCCGGCTCGGCCAGGCGCACGCGGCCCAGCAGCTCGACGATGCGCCGGCGGCGCGCCGGCGCGTCGAGCGCGGTATGGGCGGCGCGCACCTCGGCGATCGGCTCGCCGCACTCGAAGCGCTGCCACACCGTCTCGAACGCGAGGAACGACCCGTAGACCAGATCGCCGACGTCGACGCAGGCCTGGAAGGCCGTCTCGAGGATCGGCAAGCCGGTGCGAAGGTGCCGACACCAGAAATTGATGTGGTCGCCGTGCAGGTGCAGCAGGGTGCCGCGCAGCTTGGCGTCGCCGAAGCGCTCGTTGAGGCGGATCGACATCTCGGAGAAGGCGAAGCCCGCCGGTTTCTCGCCGAACACCGCGGCCAGCATGAATCCATACACGCTGTACACGAAGCACGAATCCTCGCTGTTGCCGCGGCGCAGCGAGAAGCCGA
>JADZDN010000261.1 GCA_020851015.1 Alphaproteobacteria bacterium
AGTCCGCCGAACGGATCGTCAAGGTGCTGCGGGAGATCGACGACCCGCGCGGCATGGTGCGCAAAAGCTTCCACGACCTGCCTCAGCCCTGATGCCAGCGGCCGGTCAGGATGTGGAACGTCCCGGTCAATCCGTGCTGGAGCGGCCAGTAGAGCGGCCAGGCGATCGCCCAGATCAGCCAGCGCAGCGGCGGCGCCCACCACGGCCCCACGCCCTCGCGCCGGACGATCTGGAACGCCAGCGTCCGCACTGCGATGATGGCGTAGGCGTAAAGCAGGATCGAGAGCACGCGATGCGACTTCCGGCCGGGGCAACGCCGCGATGAGCGGCGCGCGAGGGGCGCTCATCATCGCCGAGGCCGGCGTCAACCACAACGGCTCGGTCGAGCGCGCGCTGGAACTGGTCGACGCCGCCAGGGACTGCAGCGCCGACGTGGTGAAATTCCAGACCTTCAGCGCCGAGGCCCTGGCGGCCGCGGCGGCGCCCAAGGCCGAATACCAGGCCGCCAACACCGGCGCGGCCGGCGCGCAGCTCGAGATGCTGCGCGCGCTGGAGCTGGACGAAGCCGCCCATCGCCGCCTGGTCGCGCGCTGCGCCGCGCGCGACATCGAGTTCCTGTCCACCGCCTTCGACGTCAGGAGCCTGGACCTTGTCCTGTCGCTCGGCGTCAAGCGCCTGAAGATGCCCTCGGGCGAGATCACCAACGGGCCGCTGCTCTTGAAGGCCGCGCGCAGCGGCCTGCCGATCCTGTTGTCCACCGGCATGGCCGACCTGAAGGAGATCGAGACGGCGCTCGGCGTGCTGGCCTTCGGCTATAGCGCGCCCCGCGAGGCCGTGCCCTCCCCGCTCGCCTTCCGCGCCGCGCTGCTGGGCGACGACGGGCAGCGCCTGCTGACCGAGCGCGTGACGGTGCTGCACTGCACGACGCACTACCCCGCGCCGCTGGAGGACGTGAACCTGCGCGCGATGGACACGATCACCAGGCGGTTCAACCTCAAGGTCGGCTATTCCGACCACACGCTGGGCATCGCGGTCGCGATCGCCGCCGTGGCGCGCGGGGCGGTCGCGATCGAGAAGCACCTGACGCTCGACCGCAGCCTGTCCGGCCCCGACCACAAGGCGTCGCTGGAGCCGGCCGAGTTCAAGGCGATGGTCGCGGCGATCCGCGGCGTCGAAGCCGCCCTGGGCACGCCCGACAAGCGCGCGACGGCGAGCGAACAGCCGAACATCCCGATCGCGCGCAAGAGCCTGGTCGCGGCGCGCGCCATCGCCAAGGGCGAAACCTTCACGGCGGAAAACCTGATCACGCTGCGGCCGGGCGGCGGACGCTCGCCGATGGACTACTGGTCGCTGCTGGGCCAGCCGGCCGAGCGCGACTACCAAAAGCACGAGCCGATCTAGGCGCAGGCGCCTTCCGGCAGGTGCGCAAGGCGCGGCACGGGCGAGGCCATGATCACCCCGGCCTGCACCGCGAAGCCGAGGGCAGCGAGCACCAGGCAGAACTCGGGCCCATAGCCCGCGCCAACCACGCCGCCGATCGCCGCGCCCAAGGGACGCGCGCCGGCCGTCGCCATCATCACCAAGGCCGATACGCGGCCGAGCATTGCCGCGGGCGTGACGGCCTGGCGCAGCGTCGTCTGGCTGATCGTCCACAGGATCGGGCCGAAGCCGAACAGGAAGAAGGCGATCGCCGGCATGACCGCGCCCGGCAGGAGCGTGGGCGGCAGCCAGATCGACGCGGCCATGACCAGGGCGGCGGCCACCGACACCAGCGGCCCCAGCGCGATCGACAGGCCGAACGACACGATCCGCGCGATGCGCGGCGCCAGCACGACGCCGCTGACCATGCCGACGCCGAACATCGCCAGCGTCTTTCCCACCTCGGCCGTGTTCAGCCCCAGCCGATGCACCGCGTAGGGCACATAGGCCGCCTGCAGCACGAACCACGACATGTTCCAGGCGACGGCGGTGAGCAGGATCGGACGGATCAGCGCATGGCTCCAGGCGAAGTCCGCGCCTTCCATCAGGTCGTGCAGCACGGGTCGGCGCGGCATCGCCGCGCGCGGCGGCTCGGGAAGCCGGGCCAGCAGCAGGAACGCAACGCCCGACAGCGCCACCGCCCCCGCGAACGCGGGCGACACGCCGACCCAGGCGACCAGCGCCCCTGCCAGGGCCGGCCCGGCGGCAAAGGCAAGGCTGCGCGCCAGTTCCAGCCTTCCATTGGCCCGGGCGAGGTCGTCGCGCGCCACCAGCGCCGGCACCAGCGAGGGCACCGCGACGCTGAACACCACCGTCCCGGTCGCGGCGAGGAACCCCACCGCCGCCAGCAGCGGCACCGACAGGGCGCCGAACACCAGGCAGGCCGGCACCGCCAGCAGGACTGCCGCCCGCACGATCTCGGCGCCCGCCACCAGGCGCGCCCGCGAAAACCGATCCGCCAGCAGCCCGGCGGGCAGGGACAGCAGCAGAAACGGCAGGCTTTGCATCGCGGCCAACAACCCGGTCTCGCCGGCGCCGGCACCTAGCGACATCACCGCGACGAGCGGCATGGCCGCCAACGCCACCTGCTCCGCGGACTGCGCGGCGAGATTGGACCAGGCGAGACGGCGGAAAGACGGGTTCACGGGGCACGCTCCTGTCGCTTGCGATGCGACAGGGGTAGCGGTCTCTATGCGCGGGGGCGACCCGGTTCTTGCGCGAGGGGACGGTCGCGTCCTTCAATAAGCTCACCCTTCGACAAGCTCAGGGTGAGGTCACTTTTCCCTCCTCATCCTGAGCTTGTCGAAGGATGCGTTCTCCGAGACCTGCATGGCGATCAACGCCTCCGCCGTGGCGAAATCGACCAGCGTGTCGATGTCAACCGAGCGTTCCTGCGGCATCGCGACCGCGCCGGTCTTGCCAAAGAGCAGGCTGTGGCCGCCCTTGCCCGCGCCTTCCATCAGCCCGTCGATCGAGAACGCGTAGACCGCGCCGTTGAGCTGGTGGGCCGGCGGCAGGGCCTGGCGGCGCTGCCAGGGATCGACGCCCGGAAGGAACGTCTCGGGCCTGCCGTCGACCAGGCGCCAGGCGCGGTGCGGGTTGAGGTCGGCCTCCTTGAACGTGGCCACGCTTTCGAGTCCACGCGCGACCATCAGGTCGAGGCAGGCAGCGACGTCGCCAGCCGAGCGCAGCGGGGCGGTCGGCTCCAGCAGCACCATGATCGCGGCCGTCTCGCCTTCGCGGCGGAGCATGCGGATCAGGTCGCGCAGCGCGTCGGTCACCTGGGCCTCGTCGGTCGCCAGCGCCGCCGGCCGGTCGTAGACCTCCGCGCCATGCTCGCGCGCCACCGCCGCGATCTCCACGCCGTCAGTCGAGACGAGCACCCGGTCGATCGCCGGCACGGCCTTGGCCACGTCGATCGACCACGCAATGAGCGGCTTCCCCCCGAGGGGGCGGATGTTCTTGCCGGGCACCGACTTCGAGCCGGCGCGGGCCGGCACCACGGCGACGACGCGTTTTCCGCCGATCACGGCTTGCCCTGGGGAAACTCGCGCTCGAACTCGTCGTTGGCGCGGATGAAGTCGTCCAGCCGGCCGATATCCAGCCAGTATTCGCGCAGCGGAAATACGATCGCCTCCTTGCGCTGGGTCAGCATGGCGTCGAACAGGCGCGGCATGTCGTAGGGCCGCCCGGTGGGCACCATCGCCACCGCCTCGGGCTCCAGCGCATAGATGCCGGCGTTCACCAGGAAGCGCTCCTCGGGCTTCTCCTTGATATCGACGATGCGGTGCTGGTCGACCGAGACGACGCCGAACGGCACCTGGAACTGGAACTCGCGCACGCACATCGTCGCCAGCGCGCGATTGTGGGCGTGGAAGTCCAGCAGCGCGCGGAAATCGACCTTGGTCAGGATGTCGCCGTTCATGACGATCAGCGGCGCCGTCGGCTTCTCCGGCAGCAAGGTCAGCGCGCCCGCCGTGCCCAGCGGCTCCTCCTCGACCAGATAGTCGATCCGGACCCGCCAGCGCGACCCGTCGCCGAAATGCTCGCGGATCGAATCGGCCATGTAGTTGACGGCGAAGAAGAAGCGCTTGAACCCCTGCTCGGCCAAGCTGTCGACGATGGTCTCGAGGATCGGCTTCGAGCCCACCTGCAGCATCGGCTTGGGCACGGCGTGGGTCAGCGGCTTGAGGCGCACGCCCTTGCCGCCCGCCAGCAGCACGACCCAGTTGTCGCGCTCGGCGATCTGCAGCATCTCCAGCAGGGTTTCGAGGCCCACCACGCGGCCGGTGGCGTCCACCAGCGGGATCTGCCGGTACTGCTCGCGGCGCATCAGCGCCAGCAGCCGGCCCTTGTCCTCGCCCTGGCGCGCGACCACGGGCTTGGCGTTCATCACCTCGGTCACGGGCCGGTCGAGCCCGACGCCGCGCAGCAGGCCGCGGCGGAAATCGCCGTCGGTGACGACGCCCATCAGCCGCCGGTCGCCGTCGACGACCAGCGCGATCTTGCCCTCCGACCGGTTGATGGTGGCCAGCGCCTCCGTCACCGTCGCCGCGGGGCCGACCAGGTATTCGTCCAGAATGGCCATCGGCTCTAGCCGCCGTCCCGTTGGCTGAAAACGCCCCGGAGGCAGCCTAGGGGAAAATGGTTAACGGGATTTTAGGGCTGGGAGGACGCAGCCGGTCCCCGGCGGCTGGAATCCGCCGGAATTCGCGTCGGGGAACATGGTTAACAGACCAGCCGGCGCATTGCGGGACGGCCCGATGCGCGGTATGAAGGCGCGCATTCCCGGGCGGTGTCCACACGCCAGCTGTCCAACGATGTATTCTTGGTTGATCGCCCGGCGGTAATTTATTGTTTTTACGGTGTTATTAGACGCCTGAAGGACGTTCGGGAACGCCTGGACATGGAAGCCCTGCCGCAGTGAACGACGTTGCCGCTCCCGGACTGTCGCGATTGTCGCTGTCGTTCACCGGCCTGATCGGCACGGTGTTCGTCCTCTCCGGCGCGACCTCGCTGGTCTACCAAGTCGCCTGGGTCCGCATGCTGTCGCTGTTCTTCGGCAGCGACGTTTTCGCCGCGGCCATCACGCTCAGCGTGTTCATGGGCGGCCTGTCGCTGGGAAGCTGGCTGGCAAGCCGGATCGGCGACCGTGTTTCCCGGCCGCTGGTGGCCTATGGGGCGTGCGAAATCCTGATCGCCCTGTCCGCGATCGCGTTCCCCTATGTGCTCGATGCATTCAGGGAATCCTATTCCGGCATCTACCAGGCGCAATTCGAGCTGCGCCCGTGGCTCTATCACGGGTTCCGGGTGCTGGTCGCCGTGGCCGCGCTGCTCGTGCCGACCGCGCTCATGGGCGCCACCCTGCCGTTCGTGATCCGGCAGTTCGCCGACCGCAACGCCATCTTCGGGCGGCGGGTCGGGCAGTTCTATGCCGTGAACACCCTGGGCGCGCTCGCCGGCACGATCGTTACCGGCTTCCTGGCGCTACCGATGCTCGGCGTGGCGCGCACGGTGGGGACCGCCGCCGTGGTCAACCTCGCGATCGGACTGGTCGCGGTGGCGGTCGGATTTCGCCTGGATCGCCAGGCGCCGGCGGACCAGCGCCTGGCGAAGCAGAGGGCACCCGCCCTGACCGCCGGCCAATGGGCGGTGATCGGCGCGATGGCGCTGTCGGGCTTCGCCGCCCTGGCGCTGGAAGTCGTGTGGATGCGGATCCTCGTGCAGTCGTTCAGCGCGACGGTCTACGCATTCGCCATCATGCTGGCGAGCTTCCTGTTCGGCATCTTCTACGGCAGCCATGTGGCGTCGCGCTGGATCGACCAGCACGAACGTCCCTTGAGCATGCTGGCGACGGTCGAGTTCTGGATTGCGGCCTCGGTCGGCCTTGTCGGCCTGTGCAGCTACCTGGCACCCAGCGTGTTCGGCGGGCTGGTATGGGGGCTGACCGGCCTGACGGGCGGCGCCTTCGGGCTGGCGAGCATCGTTGCCCAGGCCGGCGTCGCCTTCGTGCTGATTGCGGGCCCGACCACCCTGCTGGGTCTGACCTTCCCGATCGCCGTCAAGGCGTTCACGCTGGACATCGGGCGGCGCGCCGAATCGACCGGCGTGATCTATGCCGCCAACACGGCCGGCGCCCTGGTCGGCGCCTTGGCGGCAGGCTTCCTGCTATTGCCGACCCTAGGCTCCCGGGGCAGCCTGGTCCTGGTGGCGGCCACCTTCGCCGGCGCCGGCGCGATCGCGGCCTGGCGGTCCGAGACGCCGTCGTCGCGCCTGCGAACCGCCGCCGTGCCGCTCGCCATTGCCGTGATCGGCGGTGCGCTGGTCCTGATGCTGCCGACGCAAACGGTCGTCAACTACAACATGCAGCGGTCGACCCGGCCCGAGGTGCTGTATCACGGCGAGGGCGTGTCCCACACCGTGGATATCGTCCGCAACGAACGCAACAACGTCATCATGATGGTCGATGGCAACGTCGAGGCGGACACCACCCTGGTGCAGCGTCGCCATTTCGTCATGAAAGGCCACTTGCCGCTGCTATTACATCCCGATCCGCGCGAGGTCGCGGTGATCGGCCTGGGGCTTGGCATCACGCTCCGTGCCACGGAGCGGCACCCCACCGTCGAGCGGATCCGGCTGATCGAACTGACGCCCGAGATGGTGCGCGCGCATCGCAGGATGCCCGAACTCACCGGCAATGTGCTGGCCAGCTCGAAACTGGCCCTGCGCATCGATGACGGCCGCAACTTCATGGCGATGACCAACGAAAACTTCGACATGGTCACGGCCGACCCGATCCATCCGCGCATCACCGGGGTCGGCTACCTCTATACCCGGGAATACTACGAACTCATCAAGCGCCGCCTGCGCCCCGGCGGCGTGGTCGTGCAGTGGATGCCGATGTACCAGATCGCGCCGCGGTCCTTCGACGTGGCGTTCCGCACCTTCGCCGCCGTGTTTCCCAACGCGTCGTTCTGGTATGTCCGCGGGCACGGGCTTTTCGTCGCGACGATCGACGATTTCACCTTCGACTACCGGACGCTGGCGGCGCGGTTCGCCCATCCCAACGTCGCCGGCGATTTCGCGACGATCGGCATCGCCGCCCCGGCCGAGCTCCTGGGCCATCTGCTGATGGACGCCGAGCATATCCGCCGTTACGTGGCGCGCGAGGCCGCCAGTGCGCTCAACACCGACGACAACGCGGACCTGGAGTACAGGACGCCGTTCGAGATGCTGGGGCGCACCGACGCGATTGTTGCAAACCTGTTGCCCTTTGCGGGCTGGGACATGCGCAAGATCATGCGGGGCGCAACCGCGGAGGACATCGCCGCCGTCGAGCGCGCCTTCCAGGAACGGCTGCGGCGCATGCCGGCGGAATTGAAGGAGCCGATCGACTAGGCCGATCGGCGCCGGCCGGGGATTCTGGCCCTTGACCCGGCCGCGGCGAGACGATATCTGCCGCCTGGACGCCCATAGGCGGCAAGGGTCGGACCAGGCCCGGGCGCTGGCCGGTCGCGAATGGTCTACGAGGAGGATCGCATGGGGTCGTTTGTCGGTGAATTCGCTAGCTTCCTGCGCGCCCGGAAGAAGTACTGGCTGCTGCCGATCATGCTGGCCATGGTCTTTTTCGGCGGGCTGGTCGTGCTGACCAAGGGCAGCGCCGTGGCCCCGTTCATCTACACGCTGTTCTGATCCGAGCGCTCCTTGGGAACATCCCCCTCGTCTCGACCGACCGCCGAATACGCCAGCGCCCGATGACGCGCCTGCGCAATGCCGCAACCAATGCCGCGGTGATCCTCGTCACCGGCGGCCTCATCGTCCTGGCCCTCGAGTTCCTCGTCGTCCCCGTCATCGACGACGGGATGCAGTACGACCTGGAGATGTGGAAATACGCGCGGCACGTCAAGCGCGTCAGCGAGGATCCGGAGCTAGGGCACGCCCACCGCGCGAACAGGCAAGCGCGCCTGATGGGGGTCGATGTCAGCACCAACGCGCTCGGCCTGCGCGACCGCGACATCGACCTGCCGAAGAAGCCGACCATGAAGCGTGTCCTGATGCTAGGCGATTCGATCACTTTCGGATGGGGCGTGCCGCAGGAGTTGGCCGTGCCGCAGCGCCTAGACCGCGCTTTGCGCGCGGAAGGCGTCGAAGTAATCAATTCCGGCGTCGGCAACTACAACACGCGCATGGAGGTCGAGTACTTTCTGACCGAGGGCTACAAGCTCAAGCCGGACATTGTCGTCTTGAATTACTTCATCAACGATGCCGAACCGACCCCTTCCTATGACTACAGCGCGCTAGAGAAGTATTCGCGGGCTTACGCCTATTTCTCCTCGCGCTGGGACAGTGCGATGCGCAGCCTCGGCACAGCGCGACAGACGGATTGGAAGACCTACTACCGCGGCCTCTACGACGATGGGACGAACCCCGGCGGATGGGCGGCGGCGGCAAAAGCAATCGAGCGCGTGGCGGACTTTTGCCGCGAACACAACATCAAGTTCCTGATCGTCGACTATCCCGAACTGCGCGAGCTGCGCCCCTACCCGTTCACCGAGGTTTCCGCGCGGCTTCGCGCGCTGGCGGAGCGGGTGGGTGTTCCCTATCTCAATCTTCTCGACAGCGTGCAGAACGAGCCGCCCGCCTCCTTGTGGGTGACCGTGCCCGACCCGCATCCCAATGCACGCGCCACGGAATTGTTCGCCGCGGCAATGGCGGAGCTCCTGCGCAAGCTGGCCGCTACCGTCGCCGCGGATGGAAACGTCCCCGGCAAGCCGGCCAATTGACAACCTCCATGGCCAAGCGAATTGCCGAGATCTGCTTCTTTGTCGTCCTAGCCCTGATATCGGTCCTGATCACCGAGGCCGCCTATCGCCTGTACCTGCGGCACAACCTGAATTCAGCCGTGGCGGCGAAGGTGGCGACGGCCCTTGACCCCGCTCCTACGTTCTATTTTTACACCTATCCCGCCCCGTGGCGTTTCGACCGCGAGCTTGGTTTCGCCTTCAACGATGGCGATTGGCAAGGCGGGCATTTCCTCAAAGGCGAATTTATGGGCTGCGGCGTTTATGGCCGCGGCAATCGCTATGGCAATTTCTCCGTCGTTCGCGGTGACTATCCAAGCGCCGAAGTCAAGATTTTGTTTTTCGGCAGCTCCTACACCTTGATGGATGAAGAAAGGACCGGAGATACGGCAACGAACATTCTTCAGGGTATTCTTTCCAAGGAATTGGGGAAGTCGGTCCATATTCTCAATTACTCGCGCGATTCGATCGGCGTCATGACGATGTTCGACATGGCGCGCGCGCGAATCCCGATCGACAAACCGGACCTGGTGATTTTTGGATTTAATACACTGGGGCTTATCTATCAAAGAAACTGGCGCTTCATTAAAGAAAGCCGCCCTGGTTTCTATCGCATGTACCAGACGATGGCTGCCAGTGATGAAATTATCAAGGACCGTGCCGTTCTCAATCTACAGGTCGTGTCCAGTCGCACGACAAAGGCGTGGTGCGACAAGATCGGCCAGGCGATCGCCGCAGGCGACAAGCATTCCGTCAGGAACGACCCGCTCATCGTCGATTTGATTCGCGAGTACAATTCGGTCAAACAGGATCAGGTAAGGCCAATGATCGCCGTCGACTTTCTCACAATGAAGAAGTCATTTATTTACAACTTAATACGGCATCGCAACCCGTATCAAGGCATCGATGTATATGAGCCCCAGACGATCTATGCGCCTCTGTCGATAAACTCCTTCTTCGAGGACAAGGATTTCATCAATACCGTTGCCGAGATAAAGACTCTTGGTGTGCCCTTGCGGCTGGTTCATCTGCCGGCGCTCGCCGATCTGAAAAAGCCGGGAACGATCGCCTATGGCGCCTATGGTGTTGCGGCCGAGAGAGAACAGTCGCTCACCAGCAGCCTCGAACAGATCACGGGCGAGCGATATGTTCCCATTACGCGCTATTACAGATCACGCGATCTGGCAAATCCGTTGGAACTGGTGCTAAGTGAACAGGATTCGCATCCGAATGCACGCGGTACAAGGCTGATGGCTGAGGCGCTCGCCAGGTTTCTATTGGAACGCGGTTGGGGAAGCATTCCCCCGCACGCCGGCGCAGTCGATGAGAAACCCAATTGAAGGACTTTCGCACAGCCGCCCAGGACCAGATGCCCAAGTGGAAGGTCGCCAAAACGGTCGCGGCCACCCTCATCGGCCTGTTGGTCGGCGGCGTCCTGATGGAAATCGGCGCGGCTGCGTACTACGCAGTCCAAGTCGGCGGCCTGGTTTGGCTTCGGCCGCCACCGGCGCCCAAGCAGCTGGACCTCCGCGGCCAGGGAGACAAGCGACTGCGCCTGCACCCGTACTATGGCTTCACCGGCCGTGCCGGGATGCGGTTGGCCGAGGTCGCGGAAGGCCGCGATGCCTTTCTAGCGTTCTTCGGCGAGCGGTTCGTCCAGGAGGACTACCCGACGATCGGGTTCAACAGCCATGGATTCATCGCCCGCGTCGACTATCCCTACCCCAAGCACGACGACGAGTATGTGGTTGGCGTCTTTGGTGGTTCGGTCGCCATCGCCTTCTCGCTGATTTCCCACCACGCGCTGGCCGATGCACTGGAGCGCGAGGGCGTACTCAAGGGCCGCCGGCTGGTCATGCTCAATTTCGCCAACGGCGGCGCCAAGCAGCCGCAACAGGCCACCGCGCTGGCCTATTTCTTGACGCTGGGTGCGCGCTTCGACTTTGTCATCAACCTGGACGGCTTCAATGAAGCGTTCATCGGCTGGTACAATTTCGTCGAACACAAAACCATGCCGGAATGGCCGTTCGCACGCTTCATCCTGGGCATTCAGAACATCGACCTGTCGGAGGCGGGCGCGCCGGTCGGCAGCGCAGAACACCGCAAGGTGGCGCTTGCGGCGCGCCTGTGGGCGGGGCGCGAGATGGAGACCCGCATCGGATTGATCTGGATGGTCTCGCGTATCATGGCCCGGCAATCGAAGAACGCGCTGGTCAAGATCGAGCAGGATGTGACTCAGAAGTCGGAGGCGTTCGATTACAGCATGCCTCTGCCAGCGGCTCCGCCAGGTACTTTCAACGAAGTCGGCGCGGCGCGCATCGTCAATTCCTGGCGCGATGCATCGATCGCAATGAAGGGCATGTGCGACGGATTCGGTATCCCCTACCTGCATGTGCTGCAACCGAACCAGTACGTGACCAAGCTCGACTACGGCGGTTCGAACGAGGAGCGCAAACGTGTCGTTGGCCTGGACAACCCGCCGGTACGCGACTTTATTCCGCTGGTCTATGATGGGTATCGTCGCCAGAGCGAGCGCCTGCGCGCAGCCGGGGTCGATTTCTTCGATGCCAGCGAATTCTTCGACGGAAAGCCGAGCCGGCTTTTCAACGATAATTGCTGCCACTTCAACTACGACGCCAACAGCCTGCTGGCCGAAGCCATTGCCCGCCGGATGAAGACGAAGCCCTGAATAGCGCCGGCAGGCGTCGTTCAGGACGGTTGCCCCCCGGCCCGTCGCGCGGTATGAAGGCCCGGATTCGGCAGGCCTGGGCCGGGCCGTCTCCCCCTTGGCAAGCACAGGGCGTTGCAACCGGTGTCGACGCACGAACGGATTTCCCGCGACGAAGAGGTCGTCGGCAGCTCCAACCGATCCTTCGGGTTTGTTTTCGCTGGATTTTTCACGCTCCTCACGGTGCTCAAGTGGTGGAAGGGGTGGACCGACGCGGGCTTTGTGTGGCTGGCGCTGGCGGCCGGGTTCGGCGCGCTGGCGATGGCGGCGCCCAGCCTGCTGGGGCCGCTCAACCGGCTGTGGCTGAAGCTGGGCCTGGCGCTGCACAAGGTGATGACGCCGCTCATCATGGGGCTGCTGTTCTTCACCGTCGTCACGC
>JADZDN010000262.1 GCA_020851015.1 Alphaproteobacteria bacterium
GCAGCACGAACACCCCACCCAGGCGCTGCTGGATGCGCTGGCGCTGCGCCATGCCCTGCGCGAACGCGGGCAGGCATCGGCGGATGGGATGATGGCCGGGCTGGTGGTGACGATCTGCGGCGATATCCTGCACAGCCGCGTCGCGCGCTCGAACATCCAGCTGATGCAGATCATGGGCGCGCGGGTGCGCCTGATCGCCCCGCCGACGCTGCTGCCGGCAGCCGCGCAGCGCCTGGGCGTCGAGGTCTTCCACGACATGCGCAAGGGGCTCGCGGGCTGCGACATCGTGATGATGCTGCGCCTGCAGACCGAACGCATGCAGGGCAGCTTCGTGCCGTCGATCCGCGAGTACTTCCACTTCTACGGCCTGGACTACGACAAGCTCAAGTCGGCCAAGCCCGACGCGCTGATCATGCATCCCGGCCCAATGAACCGCGGCGTCGAGATCGACAGCGAGGTCGCCGACGACATCGACCGCAGCCTGATCCGCGAGCAGGTCGAGATGGGCGTGGCGGTGCGCATGGCGGTGCTGGACGCGCTGACCCGCAACCCGGGCCAGCGCAACGCGCCCGCGGGGAAATAGCCGATGGCGCTGAACCAGGCCGCGAACGGCCATGGCCGCGTGGCCTATGTCAACGCGCGGCTGATCGATCCCGCCAGCAACCTCGATGCGCCGGGCGCGCTGCTGACGGAAGGCGAGGCGATCGCCGATTTGGGCCCGCGCCTGTTCAACGACGGCGTGCCCGAGGGCGTCCAGGTGATCGACGCCAAGGGGCTGTGCCTGGCGCCCGGCCTGGTCGACATCCGCGTGCAGCTTCGCGAGCCCGGCGAGGAGCACAAGGAGACGATCGCCACGGCCGGCGCGGCGGCGATCGCCGGCGGCATCACCTCGATGGTGTGCCTGCCGAATACCGAACCCGTGATCGACAACGTGGCGGGCATCGAGTTCATCGCAAGGCGCGCGCGCGAGGTGAAGCGCGCCAAGGTCTATGCCTACGCCGCCGCCACCCAGGAGCTGGCGGGCAAGGACATCACCGAGATCGGCCTGTTGAGCGAGGCCGGCGCGGTCGCCTTCACCGACGGCGTGCGCGCCATCGCCAGCGCGCGGGTCATGCGCCGCGCGCTCAGCTACGCCTCGGCTTTCGGCGCGCTGATCGTGCAGCACCCGGAAGAGCCCGCCCTGGCCGATACCGGCGTGACGAACGAGGGCGAGATCGCCACGCGCCTCGGCCTGTCCGGCATTCCCACCTGCGCCGAGGCGATGCTGGGGGCGCGCGACCTGCGGCTGGTCGAGCTGACCGGCGGGCGCTACCACGTCGCCCATGTCTCGACCGCCGAAGCGGTCGAGCTGATCCGCCGCGCCAGGGCGCGCGGCATCGCCGTCACCTGCGACACCGCCCCGCCCTATTTCGCGCTGAACGAGCTGGCCGTGGGCGACTACCGCACCTTCGCCAAGCTTTCGCCGCCGCTGCGCTCGGACGACGACCGCCGCGCCATCATCGCCGGCCTGCGCGACGGCACGATCGACGCCATCGCATCGGACCACGCGCCGCAGGACCAGGATTCCAAGCGCCTGCCGTTCGTGCACGCGGAGTACGGCGGCATCGGGCTGGAGACGCTGCTGGCCCTGTCGCTCGAGCTCTACCACAACAACCACCTGACCCTGCCCGAGGTGATAAGGCGGCTGACCGCGGCGCCGGCGCGCATCCTGGGCCTGAAGGCGGGCACGCTCGCCAAGGGGCGGCCGGCCGACCTGCTCTTGTTCGATCCCGGCCGGCCCTGGGTCGTGCAGGAGTCCGCAATCCGCTCGAAGTCGAAGAACACGCCGTTCGAGCGCCGCCCGGTGCAGGGCATGGCGCTGCGCACCGTGATCGACGGCCGCACGGTCCACAGCGCCGCCTGATCGATGCTCCACCTGCTGGGCGATTGGCAGAACACGATGCCCTATTACGTCGGCGCGCTGCTCGCCTACCTGATCGGATCGATCCCCTTCGGCCTGGTGCTGACGCGGCTGGCGGGGCTGGGCGACATCCGCAAGCTGGGCTCGGGCAACATCGGCGCCACCAACGTGCTGCGCACCGGGAACAAGGGCCTGGCGGCGCTGACCCTGTTCCTCGACGGGTTCAAGGGCTGGGCCGCGGTCATGATCGCCAAGCAATTCGGACCGGACATGGCGGTGATCGCCGCCGCCTTCGCGGTGGTCGGGCACGTCTTTCCGGCGTGGCTGAAGTTCAAGGGCGGCAAGGGCGTCGCCACGGCGCTGGGCGTGCTGATCGGGCTCGCCTGGGCGGTCGGGCTCGCCGCCTGCGGCACCTGGCTCGTGGTCGCGGCGGTCTTCCGCTACTCCTCGCTGGCGGCGCTGGTCGCCGTGGCCGCCGCGCCGGTCTACGCGATCTGGCTGGCCGACCCGCAGCGCATGGAACTCGCGATCTTCGTCGCCGCCCTGGTCTGGCTGCGCCACCATCAGAACATCCGCCGCCTGCTGAAGGGCGAGGAGCCGAAGATCGGCGGCGGCAAGGGCAAGGAAGCCGGGCCGCCCGCGGCATGATGTTCACGCCCCTGCGCGCGCTATCGCATGCCTTCGCCGCATGGGCACTGATCGCGCCCACCGCGGCGCAGGATCTAAGCCTATTGAATCCGTTTGGCCGCGGCGGCTTCGAGCAGTATCGCATCGCCGGCTTCAACAAGGCCTTCGCCATGAACCGGGACGGCAAGTGGGCATACCAGACCGGCGGATCGCGCCCGGTGGCCGACGTGGTGGCCGAGGCGCTGAAGCGCTGCAACGACAATGCGCGTCAGCCCTGCGTCGTGGTGTCGCTCAACGACATCAACGCGGCGGGCGTCGACCCGCTGTCGATCCAGCCGACCGACGCCGGCGCGCGGCCGATCGGGCCGCTGACGCCGAGCCCCTACTATCGCCAGCGCGGCCCAAACGCAGCCGCCGGCCTGGTGATCTGGAGCCACGGCGTGCTGGCCGGGGGAAACAACACCGACGATCCGCCGCACGGCTATCTGAACCGCCTGCGCGAGGCGGGCTACGACTTCTACGACTTCGACCGCCGCTGGCCGAGCTACACGCAAGACCTGGGCGCGCTGCGCGAGGCCGCGCAGCAGGCCCGCGCCGCCGGCTATCGCCGCGTGATCCTGGCCGGCCAGTCGGTCGGCGCCTGGCTGTCGCTGGAAGCGGCGGCGAAGGGCGCGCCGGCCGATGCCGTGAGCGCCGCCGCGCCGGCGCGCTTCGGCAAGGAGATCGGCTCGACCCGGCGCGAGCAGAACCGCGACGAGCTGGTGCCCGTGCTCGATCAGCTGCGCCAGCGCGACATCGCCGTCGCGCTGA
>JADZDN010000263.1 GCA_020851015.1 Alphaproteobacteria bacterium
CCAGCAGAGATATCCCGCGTCATCCTGAGGAGCGAGCGCAGCGAGCGTCTCGAAGGATGAGGAGGCGCGCAGCGCCGTCTCGAAGGATGAAAGGCTCGACCGCCGAAACCCGGCCTACTGGCAGTCCGTCACCCAGACGTCGTAGACCGGGTGCTCCAGCGCCGAGAGCGCGGGCGAGGAGGCGAACATCCAGCCGGCGAAGATCTTGGCCGGCTGCTCGCCGGGCCGGAGTTCGCGGATCTCCAGGTAGGCGGCGCTTTCCGGCGGCTCCTCGGGCGGGCGCTTGTCGCAGGCCCTGGCTTGGATTTCCAGCGTGCCGAAGCGCACGTTCTGGCCCAGCGGCGCCTTGATGGTGGTCACGCGCGCGGTGATCTTGTCGAGCGCCTGCAGTACGGCGAGGGTGGGCTTGGCCGGCGGCGGCGGTGCGGGCGGCCTGGCTTGCGCCGGCGCGGCGGGCGCCGGCCGGGGCGCCTGGGCCTGGGCGAAGGCGTGGGCGACAAGGCCAGGGCCGACCAGGAACGCGACGGCCAGCGCCGCCGCCGCGCGCAGCCTCACTTCGCTTCCGCCTCGTCGTTGCCGATCGCCAGGCTGACGATCTTGCCGACCAGGTCCTCCAGCGACACGGCGTCCTTGGTCTCCGCGATCTTCGCGCCCGGCTTCAGCATGTCGGTCGCCTGGCCCGGCACCAGCTTCACGTACTTGCCGCCCAGCAACCCGTCGGTCGTGATCGACGCCTTGGTGTCGGCCGGCAGCTTCAAGTCGGGCTGGATGGTCATGTCCATGACCACCTGATAGTTCGTGCGGTCCAGGCTCATCTGCGCCACGCGGCCGACCGTGACGCCGGCGACGCGCACGGGCGCGCCGACCTGGATCGTGCCGACCTTGCCGAACCGCGCGGTCAGCGTGTAGCCGGCGACCGTCTTCACCTGCTTGCCCGACTAGGCGTACTGCACGAAGCCGAAGCCGATCAGGATCACCAGCGCGCCGACCAGGATCTCCAGCGTGATGCGCTTCATCGCCGCGGCTAGTCCTTCTTCGGCTGGGCGGTGGAGAAGATCGTGCGGCCCACGATCTCTTCGAGCGCCAGCACGCCCTTGGCTTCCTCGATCTTGCCGCCCGGCGGGATCATGTCCTTGGACTTGCCCGGCGTCAGCAGGATGTACTTGCCGCCCAGAAGCCCGTCCGACGACACCTCGGCCGCCGTGTCCTTGGGCAGCTTGACGTCCGCGCGCAGGCTGAGTTCGAGCACCGCGTCATAGGTCTCGAGGTCCAGCTTCTGGCTGACGATCGTGCCGACCTGCAGGCCGCCGATGCGGACGGCGTTGCCTTCCTGCAGCCCGCCCACCTTGTTGAAGCGCACCGTGACCTTGTAGCCCTCGACGGTCTTGATCTGGCTGCTGGCGTAGGCGGTATAGAGCGCCGCCGCGCCCGCCAGCATCACGATGGCCCCCATGATCGTTTCGATCGGCTTGTTGACCATGGCGGCCTCAGGGCTTCGGCTTCGAGGCGCCGGACTTCTTCCGCGCGTCCTCGGCATAGGACACGATCTTCTCGATCAGCTCCTCGACGATCACCGAATCCTGCACGAAGCCGAAGCGCTGGCCCGGCTTGAGGTTCTCGGTGTCGCCGCCGATCAGGATCTCCAGGTACTTGCCGCCGAACAGCCCGTCGGTATGCACCGAGACGGTGGAATCGACGCTGACCAGTATCTCAGGCTCCAGCCGCATCGTCACGACGGCGCCATAGTCCTGGGCCTTCAGCGCGATGCGCGAGACCGTGCCGACCTTGACCCCCGCCATGCGCACCTCGTCGCCGAGCTTCAGCCCGTCGATGGCGCGGAACTCGGCCAGCAGGTCGTAGCCCTTTACCCCGGCGTTCGAGGAGAACTGCATCGCGAACAGCAGGAAGATCGCGGCGACCACGATCACCACGGCGCCGAGGACGGTTTCGATGACGTTGCGGTGCATGTCGGATCAGCCCGGCGTCCAGGGCTCGTAATCGCCCGTTCCCTTGGCGCGCGCCCCGCCTTCCAGCGTGTGGCCGGGCGGGCGATAGGCCGCGCCCGTGCCGGTCAGGTTAGGCACATGCGGCTTCTGCCAGGAAGCGCGCGGCTTGCCCGCGTCGGCGGGCAGGGCGTCGGTCGTGTAGTGCAGCCAGGCGTGGGACTCGGGCGGCACCTTCGAAGCCTCCGGTTCGCCGGCGTAGAGGACCCAGCGCTTGCGCCGCGCGCCGGGGCGCGGCAGGCGGCGTTCCTGGTAGTACACGTTGCCGTAGGGGTCGCTGCCGACCCTCTCGCCGTACAGCCTGGTGTAGATCAGCGTGCCGATGGTCATGCCGCGATGGCCCGGGAAACCGCCGCGGCCGGCGGGCCGCGTTCGGGCCGGACTATCGCACTAGGCCAGGGCAAGGTAAAGGCCGATATCGGGCGAAAATCGGCGGAAACCCGCCGATTCTCCAGCGCCGGCGGCCGCGTCGCGTCACGGCGCGCCGAGAAAATCGGTCTTGCCGATCTCGACGCCGTTGTGGCGCAGGATGTCGTAGGTCGTGGTGACGTGGAAATAGAAGTTCGGCATGGCGACATTCAGCATGTAGGGCTGGCCCTTGAAGCTGACGTCCTTGCCCCGCATCTTGAGGGTGACGGTACGGTCCTCGCTGCCGTCGATCTGCGCCGGCTTGATCGACTTGATGAAGTCGATGGTCTTGGCGATGCGCGCCTGCAGCTCGGGGATGCTCGCCTCGGTGTCCGCATAGCTCGGCACCTCGACGCCCGCCAGGCGCGCGGCGCACCCCTTGGCCGCATCGGTCGCGATCTGCACCTGCCGCGCCAGCGCGAACATGTCGGGTGCCAGGCGCGCCGTGACAAATACCGACGGATCGATCTTCTTCGCGTCGGCGTGCTTGGCGGCCTTGTCGAGGATCGCCAACAGGTTGCCGAGCATGCGCAGAAAGACGGGGACGGAAGCCTGGTACATCGAAAGGGACATGAGCGACCTCGCCAACGTTGTTCGCGGTCATTCTATCCCTTTCCGGGCCGGATCATCCATCCCGGGCGGCACACCTGCGCCCGGCTGCGCGCCTACCAGCGCGAAAACGAGACCAGCGCCGCCACCACCACCGCGCCCACCAGGCCGGCGATGAACACGGCCCGCTGCCAGCGTGCCCGCAGGACGATGCGCCCCTGGCGGGCGTCCTCCGCGCCCAGGGTGATGGGCTTTCGTTCGGCCCTCACGCGCCGCCGCCCTTGCCTGGCTTGCGGTGCTTGAAATACTCGACCTGCCGCAGGCGCTTCTCGGCCTCGGCCTTGGTCTTGTACGGTCCACCAAGATTCTTGCCCTTCTCCGACAGCACCTTGTAGCCGTCCTTTACCTTGCGGATCATGCGCGCCTCCCGTGCCAGGGATGTCCCTAGACAGGAACATTGCTGGCGCCACCCCGTTCCCGCCCCCCCGATGGACGCGCAAAGCAAAGGGCCGCCGGACTTGCGCCCGGCGGCCCCGATGACGTGAAAACCCGGCTCTTAGACCTGCTGGATCGCCGACAGCAGCCAGCGGCCATCGCGGTTGCGCACGAAGGTCCAGGCTTCCGTCGCTTCGACCGGGATGTCGCGCGACCCGGTCACCACCTGCCCGTCGCGCTCGATGTAGTCGATCGCCGACCAGGTCATGACGGCCGTGGCGTACTGCCGGTCGCCCTCGACCCAGTTGTCGACCACGTCGCCCTTCTTGAGCTCGATGCGCTCGACCACGTTGCGCTCGCCGCGGCTCGACGCGTCGGTCAGGTCCTCCGCGAAGTACGACACCATTTCCGGCGTCGCCAGCCGCTTCAGCGCGGCAAGCTCGCCGCGGCTCCAGCTTGTCTGGATCTCCGCCAGGATCGATCCGAACGCCGCGCGGTCGGCATCGGTCACGTCCGGGCCCGCCTCGATCGCCGGGGCCGCGCCGCCGCCGAAGCCGCCAAAGCGCCCGTCAGCCGCCTCGCGCGCGAAGGGACCAGACGCTGCGCCCACCGTCGCCGGTCGCGCCGGGCCGCTGCCGCTCATGCGGCGGAACAGCGTGTAGCCGAGATAGGCGATGCCGCCGATCAGCGCGAATTGCAGGATCATGCCAAGAAGCCCTGCGCCTGCCGACCCTTCCATGCCCGCGGCATGCGCCGACGAGCCGAAGATCATTCCGGCCAAGCCTGCGCCGAGGAAACCGCCGAGCAGGCCGGTCATGAAGGGGCTGCCGAACATGCCGCCCATCGCCGGCGCCGGCGTCGCCATGCCGGGACGCTGCGTCGCGAGCCCGCCGCTGCCGGGCGGGACGCCCGGGGAGGTCGGCTGGGTCATGCTGCGTTCGATCGGCTTGGCCGGCGTCGCCTGGTAGGTCTGGCTGCCGCGGCTGCCCGACGACTTGCCGCCACCCGCGCGCGCATCGGCGAGGCTGGGCGACAGCAGCAGCGCCAGGCCAAGGAAGGCCGCCATGATTCCGCGTGAAGTCCGCATGTCGTCCAATTCTCCCTATTCTTTTCGCCCGGCGTTGCGGCCGTCGGCCGCCCGCCCGGTCGCACCCAATATAGGCATTGCCGGGGCGTTCACCAAGGGATGCCGGCAGGCGGGCCTCGGGTTAAGGACTTGGCCGAAGCCGTACCGACAGCAGCAGGTGGTCCGACACCCCGGTGTCGCAGGTTTCGCCGGAAATCGGCTCGAATCCGCGGGTTACGATCCAGTCGATCGGCCGCGGCCCGACCGGGCTCGGTAGATTCACGGTAAACGCGTCGACCCCCGGCAGGGCAAGAAGCGCCTGCATCGCCGGCGCGTCGCGGCTGGTGTTGAGTTCGCCCATCAGCACCGCCGGCGGCGGCAGGCGTAGGAAGCGCTCGATCGCCAGTTCAAGCTGCAGCCGGTTGTCGTAGCCGAAATCGACCTGGGTCAGCAGCAGGCTGACCCTGCGATCGCCGGTCTCGACCGTGGCGATCAGCATGTTGCGCCGCGGCGGGGTGCGCGGCGCCGGCAACGGCTCGCGCTTCCAGTTCGTGACCGCCACACCGGTCAGCAGCGCGTTGCCGTACCAGTCGCTCCACCATCGCCGCTCGGTCGGCGCGAAGATCGCCGCCCGGCCGGTAGCGCGTGCGAGAAGCGTGGCCTGGTCGGGCTGCGACGAAAACAGGCGTGTGCCGTTGACCCCGTTCAGCCCGATCACGTCCAGCCCCTGCAGGCAGCGGCCGATCGCGGCGATGGCCCGCTCGCGATCGGGCCAGCGTCCCCCGCGCACATGCAGCAGGCCGATGCGCAGCGCGTCGTCCCCTGGCTTGGCTTGCGTCGGCGCCGGCACGGCGCCTTCCGCGAACCCGGCCGATCGTCGGACCGCGCCCTGCGCGAAGACCTCGATGCCGACGACGGCCAAGATGGCCACGGCCGCGCCGAGGCGGCGCGCCACGACGCCGTGCCGTGCCGGTCGCGTCGCAAAATCGAGGCGCGGCATCGGCACCGCCGCCAGCGCCGGCAGCAGGGCGATCATGAAGCGCGCCTCCTCGCCGGCCTCGGTCAGCGCGACGATCACGATCGTCGCCGCCGTCACCAGGATCAGCAGGTTGCCGTCATCGGCGAGGATCCGACCGGCGCGCCGCGGGTGCGCGACGATGGCGATCGCGACGGCCAGCGCACCCAGCAGCATCCACAGCGCCGGAAACTTCGCCACCACCTGATAGGCCGCGATCACCGGGCTGGACGGAACCTCGCCGTGCAGGACGACCTCGCCCGCCACCACGGCCGACACGCGTTCGAGCGCGTGCATCGCGCTGGCAAGGGGATGCGCCGCGATGTGGCAGAGGATCGCCCGCTGCAGGCGGCGGCTGTTCTCGACATGCTCCGGGGTGTTGAAGCTCTCCATCCGGTCGGGCGCGCGTTTCGCCGGCACGGTCTCGGGCACGAGCGGCGGCATCTCGACCATCGGCCAGGCGCGCTGCAGGTTGTATCCGCCGTGGTTGCTCCAGAAGACCTGGCCGTGCGCCCAGAACTGATAGGCGTGCCAGCCGCCGCTCAGCACGACCAGCGGCACAAGGAACGGCAGCAGGCGCGACGCCCGCCGGAGCGCCGGGCTGGCCGCGACGCCCAGCAGCAGGATCGGCAGCAGCAGAAGCACGAAGGGCCGCGTCAACTCGGCCAGCGCCAGCAGCAACCCCGCGGCCAGCGCCGCCCAGGCCGAGCCAGGCGCGGCGCGCAGCGCCAGGAAATACCCGAGCAGCAGGAACGGATAGATCGCGTCATAGACATTCGGGCCGGCCGGATGGATGAGCCGCGCGGCCGCCAGGAACAGGACGGCGAGCGGAACCGCCACGGCCAGGCGGCGAAACGATGGATAGGTCAGCATGACGGCCAGCACGAAGGCGCCGACCATGGCGACGCGGTAGAGATAGACCGGCACCCAATTGTTCGTCCCGGTCAGCGCGTAGTCGATGAACTCCAGGGCTGCGAGCCAGGGCGGTATCGCGATGCGGAGGTCGCGGAAGAATTCCAGGACGGCCGGCAGTCCGGCGAAATCCTGCACTTGGTAGATATCCATCCACCCGATCGACGACGACGCGGCCGCATCGCGGAACAGCCGGGCGCCGAAGCCGGCCAGCAGCAGGGCGCAGACAATCCACGCCAGGGCGGGCGGACGCGGATCGTCGGCGCCGATCACGGCGAAAAAGCCAGTTCGACCGCCAGGCGGGGCTGCATCGACACGCCGCCCTTGCAGAAGCCGCTGTCGACGCGCCGGAAACCCTTGGCGATGACATAGCCGCCCTGCACCTGGGCCGGCGGGAACGGCGGCTGGTTGGTGATGACGAGGAATTTCGGATCCTCGACCAGCTCCTTCAGGGGCGCGAGCCGCGGCTCGGCCGTCCCCATGTCGGCCAGCAGAATGGCCGGCGATGGCGCGCGGCGGAACACGGCGGCGATCGCCTCGATCTGGATCGCGTAGTCGTGGTTGTCGATCTGGGTCACCAGCACGCGGACGCTGCGATCGCCCACCTGCACGTCGGCGGCGAGCAGCGCGCGATAGGATTGGCCGACGCGGTGCGGCAGGCTCGCCCGCTCCCAGCGCGGGACCGGCAGTTGGGTCAGCAGCGCATTGCCGAAATGCTCGCTCCACCAGCGCCGCTCCGCCGGCGCGAACAGCGCCGTCAGCCCGGTCGCCTTCGCCAGCGTCGCCGCCTGGTTTTCGCCGCCGAACGGGCCGGGACCGCGCACCTCGGCCAGGCCGACGAGGTCGAGGTCCTTGAGGCAGGCGGCGTTGGCCTTGATCTCGGCCGCTCGGTCGCGCCAGGCGCCGCCGCGGATGTTGAACTGCGCGACGCGCAGGCGCGGCTCGCCGTTCGGCGCGATCAGGGTAGCCGTCGCCGATGCCAGCGCCAACGGCCCGCCGCCCGTGGCGCGCGCCGGCTCGCGGCGCCCGCCCCAGCTCAGCACCTCGACGACCGCCACCACCACGGCCGCCGCGGCCAGCGCCAGCGCCCGCTTGCGCCGCCGCCAGCGCTGGTCGCGCACGAAGTCGGGCGGCCGCTCGCGCCGTGGCAGGAATGGCAGCGGGATGGCGGCGAGCAACGGCAGCACGCTGATCTGGAACCGTGCCTCCTCGCCGGATTCGGTGATGGCGATCAGCACCATCGACAACGCCGCCAGCGCCAGCATCTGGTTCTCCGGC
The DNA here is from genome assembly GCA_020851015.1 of Alphaproteobacteria bacterium. Next base: position 7,667 of record JADZDN010000263.1, read on the forward strand.
GCGCCCATCAGGTCGCCGGCCCGGCGCGGGACGAAGACCAGCGCCACCAGCATCGCCAGCACGCCCGCCAGCGCGGCGATGTCGGCGTATTTCACGACGACGTCATAGACCCGCAGGAAGGGATCGTCGGGATCGTGATCCTCGATCTGGTGGCCGGCGCCGACGAAGATCGCCACCCGCTCGGCCATCTGCCGCGCGCTGTCGAGCGGATGCGCCAGCACATAGGCCAACACCGCGCGGCGCAGCCGGCGGCTGTTCTCGCCGTGCTCGGGCGTGTTGAGGTTGGGCAGGCGATTGAGCGCGACCGGCGCATTGCCCGGCTCGGGCACCAACTCGGGATAGGGAACCATGCGCCAGGCGCGAATCAGGTTGAACCCGGAATGATTGCTCCAGGCGAGCTGGCCGTGATTGACCGCCTGGTGCGCGTGCCACCCGCCGGCCAGCACCAGCACCGGGACAACCAGGGCCGCGAACCGCGCCGGGCGGCGCAGGGTGAACCAGGCGCCGAGCAGCAGCGGCAGCACGAACAGGGCGAGGTAGGGGCGCGTCAGCTCGGCCAGCGCCAGCGCGATCCCGGCGACGAACAGCGCGGCGGCGGCCGTACCGCCGCCCTCCGCCGCGGCGCCGAGCCGCAGCAGGCCGAAATAGGCGACGAGCAGGAAGGGGAACACGACGTCGTAGACGATCGGACTGCCGGGATGCACCAGCACGGTGCTCCACAGGAACAGCACCGATAGCAGCAGCGACAGCAGCAGCCGGCCGAGCGAGGGCCAGGTCAGCGCCATTGCCACCAGATAGGCGCCGACCATGCAGATGCGATACAGCCACACCGTCACCAGCTCGACCGAGCCGGTGGCGCGCTGCGCCAGCACCTCCAGCGCCGCCAGCCAAGGCGGAATCGGCGCCTCGAGCCCGAGCAGGAATTTCCCGAGCGCGCCGGGCGCGATGAAGTCGCCGGGCGCGAACATCATCATCCAGCCGATCGCCGGATTGCCGCGCGCGCCCGCGGTCATCGTCCAGCCGACCCAGGCGAACACAAGCAGCGTCGCGACATAGAAGAAAGGCAGCCGGCGCGATGGCTTGCTGGGGGAACCGGATGCGGGCTGCGGCTGGCCGGGAATGCTCATGGGCTCGGTCGCTGGTGACGGGCGGCCGATCATACGGGTGGTGGCGTGGTTTGGGGAGGCGGCCTGCCTACCCTACCCCATCCGCACCGCATCGCCCCGCTTCGCCGCGCCCATCTGAATCACGGCGCACACCACGCCGAGATTGCCGGCGTTGTTCTCGGCAATGGCGCGCAGCACGCCGGCGTCGCGCGGCAGCGCGCCATGCCGCACCGTGACGAAGACGCAGCGCTTGCACGGGTCGATGACCTTGAAGCGCGCGTCGCCGATCGCGAATTCCTGGCCCATCGGCCAGCGACTTTCGGGAAAGTCGCCCGCCTCGCCGGCCAGCGAGCTGACCGGATAGCGCCATATCTCCGTGAGCTGGCCGATTTCGGCCATCGGCGTTTGCTCCTTGTGCGGCAATGGGGAGGCGAGGCTACCGTCATCGCCGCCGGATGCAAGCGGCGCCGTGGCCAAGGGCGCGGGCGGCTGGACAAATCCGTCGCCGCTGCCGCATATACGCGCCATGCCCGATTGCCGGCGCTACGGCGGCGATCACCCCTGGATTTGCAGCGCGCGCTTCCGGTCATGACCATGCCCGACGACATCCCGGCCGCCAGGCTGCGGCTGGGCCTTGTGCTGACCGCCGTCAGCTCGCTCTGCTATGGCGCGATCCCCAGCTTCGTGCGGCTGGCCTATGCCGCCGGCGCCGACCCGATGGGCGTGCTGTTCCTGCGCGCGATCGTGGCCGCGATGTGGGTGGCGGCGATGGCAAGCTACACCGGCCGCGCCTTGCTGCCGCCGCGACACCTGCGCTGGCACGCGACGGCCATCGGCTTCGCCTGGCTGGCGGGCGCGTGGTGCTATCTCGGGGCGTTCCAGCGCATCCCGATCGGGCTTGCCGTCACGATCTTCTTCCTCTTCCCGCTGAACGTGGCGCTGCTGACGCGGGTGCTGGAGGGCCACCGCCTGGCGCCCCATCGGATGGTCGCGCTGGCGCTGGGCTTCGTCGGCGTGACGATGGTGGTCGGCGCCTCGTTCGGCCACGTCGACCTCTTGGGCGTCGGCATGGCGGGCGTGGCCGCGCTGGCCGTGTCCAGCAACATGATGGTCAGCGCCCGGGTGATGCGCGGATCGAACCCGCAGGCGGCCATGCTGATGATGACCGGAGTATCCACGGCCACGCTGGCGGCGCTGGCGCCCTTCCTGGGCTTCAACCTGCCCACGACCGGCCTCGGCTGGTTCGGCTTGGTGACGGCGACGGCGCTGTTCTGCTGCGCGATGACCTGCTTCTACACGGCCATCAACATGATCGGCAGCATCCGCACCGCCATGGTCGCCAACCTGGAGCCCGTCATGGCGATCGGTTTTGCGTTCCTGGTGCTCGACGAGGTGCCCGGCCCGATCCAGCTGGCGGGCATCGCGCTGGTGGTTGGAGCCATCCTCTGGATGCAGATCGGCGACCGGCGCAATAGCCGCCCGGCAGCGTGATCGTGGCATAGAAACCACAACATTTTGTAACGAACTCGCCGCATCCAACTACATCTGGACATGCCACGAGCTCTTGTGGCACCGTTCCGCCTGTCTACGAATCGTGGCGCGAGAATCGGCAAGGGCGACGCGGAAAATCGGCGTCTGTCAATGCTTTGCCGTCCGTGCCGCCGGCGGGAACCCGGTCCGATAGAGGGGGAAAAGGGAGCATGCGTTTCGAGCGGCGCTTCACGACCGCGAGCGGGTCGCCCTATGACGGAATCGAATTCCGCCGGGTGGCCAGCGAGATCCGC
>JADZDN010000264.1 GCA_020851015.1 Alphaproteobacteria bacterium
CTTCCACGTCGCGCAGCATCTGCTGCAGCGCCGTCATCACCATCGGCCCGCGCCAGATCATCGGCGTATCCTCGGGCACCAGGAACCCCATCGACATGCACTTGACGCCGTAGTTGGTCATCGGCTGCAGCATCTTGCCGTCGCGCGAGACGGGACGGCCCGAGATTCCCATCATGCGCGGCTGCGACGGACCGTAGATGTCCGCATCGAGCATGCCGACGCGCTTGCCCGATGCGGCCAGGCCGAGCGCGAGATTGACGGCCGTGGTGGATTTGCCGACGCCCCCCTTGCCGCTCGCCACCGCGACGATCGACCGCACCCCGGGCACCAACGCCTTGGCCGCCGGCGCGGGGTGGCCATGCCCGTGCTGCGGGCCGTGCGCGGGGGCTCGCGCCGCCGCGTGCCCCTTGGCGCTGTGCGCGGTCAGCACCGCGGTGACGGACAGCACGCCCGGCAACGCCTCGACGGCCCTTTCGGCCAGCTTGCGCAGCGGCTCCATCTGCGCGCCGCGCCGGGGATCGACTTCGATCGAGAAGCCGACATGCCCGTCCTTCACGACCAGGCCCGTGACCATCTCCAGCGTGACGATATCCTGCCCCCGTTCGGGGTCCTTAACTGCCTTCAATGCCTCCAAAACCTGGGCTTGCGTCGCGGCGGACATGCTTGACAACTCCCGATGCCTGCCAATATGCCCGGCAGGCCGCCGCGTCCGGATGCGGGGCGGCGCTTTTGTGCTAGCGTGGTTGCTGATATAGGCGGGGCGAACAAGGTTTGCAAAGGCCGGAAAAGGCTGGGACGGCTCCGCAGCCGGGCCGCGCCAGGTCCCGCGGGGCTGGTTGGCGGAACGTCCGGACACGAGGGAAAGGGCTTCACGGATGCCTTGGCAGAATCAGGGCGGGGGCGGCGGCCCCTGGGGTAGCGGCGGCGGCGGCGGGGGCAGCCCGTGGGGCCGCGGCGGCGGCGGCGGCGGCATGCAGCCGCCCGACCTCGAAGACCTGATCCGCCGGGGCCAGGACCGCTTCAAGAAGATGATGCCCGGCGGCAGCGCGTCGCCGCGCGCGATCGCGCTGATCGTGCTGGTCGCGATCCTGGTCTGGGGGATGACCGGCTTCTCCCGCGTCAATCCGGACGAGCAGGGCGTGGCGATGACTTTCGGCAAGTGGGTCGAGACCACGCAGCCCGGCCTGCGCTGGAACTGGCCCGCGCCGATCGGCAGCATCGAGCGGCCGAAGGTGACCCGCCAGAACCGCGTCGAGGTCGGCTTCACCACCAACGCGCCGCAGAGCCGCGCCGGCGGCAAGCGCGACGTCGCGTCGGAAAGCCTGATGCTGACCGGCGACGAGAACATCATCGACATCCAGTTCGTCGTGTTCTGGGTCATCAAGGACGCGGGGCAATACCTCTTCAACATCCGCAATGCCGATTCGACGGTGAAGAGCGCGTCGGAGGCCGCGATGCGCGAGATCGTCGGCAAGAGCAACTTCGAGTTCGCGCGCACCCAGGGCCGCGGCCGCATCCAGGAGGATTCGAAGAAGCTGATCCAGCACATCCTCGACACCTACGGCTCCGGCGTGCTGGTGACCCAGGTCGAGATCCAGAAGGTCGACCCGCCGGCCAAGGTGATCGACGCTTTCCGCGACGTGCAGGCCGCCCGCGCCGACAAGGAGCGCGCGGTCAACGAGGCGCAGGCGTACTTCAACGAGCAGACCCAGCGCGCGGAAGGCGAGGCCGAGCGCGTGGTGCGCGAGGCCGAGGGCATCAAGGAGGCGCGCATCGCCGAGGCGAGCGGCGCGTCGCAGCGCTTCCTGTCGGTTTACGAGCAGTACAAGGCCGCCAAGGACATCACCATGCGGCGCATGTACCTCGAGACGATGGAAGAGATCCTGGCCGGCATGGACAAGGTGCTCGTCGAGCCGCCTGGCCCGGGCGCCGGCAACGGCGTCGTCCCCTACCTTCCGCTGCAGGAACTGACGACCAAGCGCCGTCCCGCCCAGGGAGGCGCGCAATGAACCGCTCGGTCCTCGTGATCGCCGGCATCGCGCTGGCGGTCGTCGTCATCATCGCCGGCGGCTCGTTGTTCACGGTGCAGGAGGGCCGCCAGGCCCTGGTTCTGCGCCTTGGCGACCCGATCCGCGTCATCACCGATCCGGGCCTGAAGGCCAAGTGGCCGGCGGCCGACAACGTGGTCTATTTCGAGAAGCGCGTGCTGGACTTCGACGCCGAGCGCGCGGAGATGGCGACGGCCGATCAGAAGCAGGTCGAGGTCGACGCCTTCGCCCGCTACCGCATCGTCGATCCGCTGCGCTTCTACCAGACCGGCAACAGCAACGAGCGGGTGCTGAACCAGCGCCTGGCCTCGATCATCGGCACCAACCTGCGCACGGCGATCGCCGAGGTGCCGCTGGCCCAGGTGCTGACCGAGGAGCGCGCGCGGCTGATGCAGCGCATCGCCGAGAACGTGAACGTCGAAGCCAAGACCTTCGGCATCACCGTGATCGACGTCCGCATCAAGCGCGTGGATCTGCCGGACGAGAACAGCGAGGCGATCTTCCGCCGCATGCAGAGCCAGCGCGAGCAGGAAGCGCGCCGTATTCGCGCCGAGGGCGCGAAGGATGCGGTCGGCATCCGCGCCGACGCCGACAAGCGCGTGCGGGTGATCGTCGCCGAGGCGCAGAAGCGCTCGCAGATCCTGCGCGGCGAGGGCGAGTCCGAAGCGACGAAGATCTACAACGAAGCCTATCTCAAGGATCCCGTGTTCTTCGACTTCTTCCGCTCGATGCAGGCGATGAGCAAGGGCCTCGGCGGCGATTCGACCCGCTACGTGGGTCCGCCGGACGGCGAATTTTTCCGCTATTTCGGGTCGATGGGCGGGACTTCCCCCAAAGCCGCGCCGCCGCCTTAATCGTTGCCTGGGGGCGGACGAAATCAATTTATAGCTTGACGCAACCGTGATTGGCCTATGATACGGGGATTGCGGTACCGGGAAGACAATACGTCCGCCTGCGGCGGCCCCGGCCGTTTGCCGTAAGGGTTTGATCCCATGACGAGATTTATTCGCCTTGTGGCCCTTGGCGCCGTCGCCATCGCGGTGCTCGACCTTGCGCCGGTACCGATGGCCGGCGCGCAAGCGCGCACCGCGCCCGAGAGCTTCGCCGACCTCGCGGCCCAACTCCTGCCTTCGGTCGTCAATATCTCGACGACACAGCTGGTCAAATCCAAGTCCGGCCGCGGACAGGGGCAGGGCCAGGGCCAGGACACGCCCCAGGTGCCGCCGGGTTCGCCGTTCGAGGAGTTCTTCAAGGACTTCTTCGACCGCAACCCGCAGGAAAACCGCCCGAAGCGCAATACCTCGCTGGGGTCGGGCTTCATCATCGACGCCGGCGGCCTGGTCGTCACCAACAATCACGTGATCGCCGAGGCGGACGAGATCACCGTCACGCTGCACGACGACACCAGCCTCAAGGCCGAGATCGTCGGCCGCGATGCCAAGACCGATCTGGCGGTGCTGAAGGTCAAGACCGACAAGAAGCTGCCGGCGGTCAAGTTCGGCAACTCCGACATCACCCGCGTGGGCGACTGGGTCCTCGCGATCGGCAACCCGTTCGGGCTGGGAGGGACCGTCACCGCGGGCATCGTCTCGGCCCGCGCGCGCGACATCAATTCCGGTCCCTATGACGACTTTCTGCAGACCGATGCGTCGATCAACCGCGGCAATTCCGGCGGGCCGATGTTCAACCTGGCGGGCGAGGTGATCGGTATCAACACGGCGATCTTCTCGCCCACCGGTGGCAGCGTCGGCATCGGCTTCGCGATTCCCGCCGCGCTGGCCAAGCCGGTGGTCGACCAGCTGCGCCAGTTCGGCAAGACAAGGCGCGGCTGGCTGGGCGTGCGGATCCAGCAGGTCAGCGACGAGATCGCGGAGAGCCTGGGGCTCGACCGGACGCGCGGCGCGATGGTCGCCAGCGTGTCGCCCAACGGTCCGGCCGAGAAGGCCAAGATCGAGGCGGGCGACGTCGTATTGACGTTCGACGGCAAGGACGTGGCCGACATGCGAAGCCTGCCGCGCATCGTCGCGGCGACGCCGATCGACAAGAAGGTGACCGCGTCGGTGTGGCGCAAGGGCAAGGAGCTGAAGCTCGACGTCGTGGTCGGCGAGCTCGACGAGACCGACACGGCGGCGCTGCAGCCGGACGCACCGAAGGGCAAGGAATCGGGCAAGACCACCGTCGACGCGCTGGGCCTGGGCCTTGCCAAGATCAGCCCCGACCTGCGCGACAAGTTCGACATCGACGCGTCGGTCGAAGGCGTGGTGGTGACCGACGTCGCGGCCGACAGCCCGGCCGCGCAGAAGGGCGTGCGCGCCGGCGACGTGATCGTCGAGGTGGCGCAGGATCCGGTGAAGGAACCCAAGGACGTCGCCGACCGGATCAAGAAAGCCAAGGTGGCGGGCCGCAAGTCGGTGCTGATCCTGGTCGACCGCCAAGGCGACCTGCGCTTCGTCGCGATCAAGATCGAGGGCTAGCGGGCTTTCTTCAGGCGGCGTAGAACGGGCGGGGGATTCCCGCCCGCTCGCGTGCCTCCTCGTTGAACGGCGGCTTCACCACGCCCTCGCAGTACTGCCGGGCCAGCGCGCGCCAGGCCGTCTCGGGATCGAGGCCGCGCTGGGCGCAGGTCCAGGCGAACCACCGCACGCCGGCCGCCACGTGGGCCACCTCCTCGGCGTAAATCCGGCGCAGCACGTCGGCGCTGCCGCGGTCGCCGACCAGGTCGAGGCGCAGGATCATCGGCGGGGTCACGTCCAGCCCGCGCGCCTCCAGCGCCATCGGCACGACGGCAAGGCGGGCGAGCAGGTCGTGCGCGGTCCTGGCCGCGGCCTCCCACAGCCCGTCATGCGCCGGCAGGTCGCCATAGGTCGCGCCGAAATCCGCCAGGCGCGCGGCGAGCAGCGCGAAGTGCTCGGCCTCGTCCGCGGCGACCGCGACCCAGTCGTCGGCGAAGCCGCGCGGCAGGTCGTGCCCGGCGAACCGCGCCACCATGTCCCAGGCCAGGTCGATGGCATTGAGCTCGATATGGGCGACCGCGTGCAGCAGCGCCGCGCGGCCCTGGGGCGACGGGCCGATCTTGCGGCGCTTCACCCCGCGCGGCGGGACGAGCGCCGGCCGCGCCGGGCGCGCCGGGCGGTCCGGCACGCTCGGTCGTGCCGGCGCCGGCACGGCGCCCGCGCGCCAGTCCGCCGCCAGCGCGCGCGAGAGCGCCACCTTGTCCGCCGGCTCGGCGGCGGCCAGGACCGCCAGCGCCCGCGTGGCGAGGTCGGTCACCGCGGCGCTACTTGAGCGCCTTCAACGCGGCCAGCACCTCGTCGACATGGCCGGGCACCTTGACCTTGCGCCAGATGTTGCGCACGACGCCGCTGGCGTCGATCAGGTAGGTGCTGCGGTCGATGCCCATGTACTTGCGGCCGTACATGCTCTTCTCGATCCAGGCGCCATAGGCCGCGCACACCTTGCCGTCCTCGTCGGAGCCGAGCATGAAGTTCAGCTTCTGCTTGGCCTTGAAGCCGTCATGGCTCTTGGCGCTGTCCTTCGACACGCCGATCACCGTGGCCTTCAGCTTGCCGAAGTCGGGCATCGCGTCGCGGAAGTCGCAGGCCTCCTTGGTGCAGCCCGAGGTGTTGTCCTTGGGATAGAAATACAGCACCACGGGCTTGCCCTTCAGCTTGGACAGGCTGACCGTGCCGCCGCCGTCCGTGGGCATGGTGAAATCCGGTGCCTTCTTGCCGACATCGACGCTCATTCGCTCTTCTCCTCGTGTCCCTTCGTTTCGCCTTCCGGCCGCGCCGCGCGGATCGCCGCCGCCGGCCGTTCGATCAGCGCCTCGAATGCGCTCGTCACCTTCTCCGCCAGCGCGCGCATGCGCGCCTCCAGCGCCTCCAGGCCGCCGACCCGGCCGGCCAGCGCCAGCGCGCGGCGCACGCCGACCGGCGCGTCGCGCACGCTGGCGTCGCCGACCGTCAGGCGCAGCAACCCCTGCACGCGATGCCACAGCGCGGTCGCCTCGATCAAGTCCTCGGCGGTCGCATGGTCGAGCTTGCCCGCGCGGGCAAGCTTGCGGAACGCCGTGCAGGTGTTGGGATCGAGCACGGCGGGATCGGCGTGCGCGTGGCGGAGCTGCAGGTACTGGGCGATGAAGTCGCAGTCGACCAGGCCGCCGCGGGCGTGCTTGACGTCGAACAGGTCGCGGGCGCGGAACTCGCGCGCCATGCGCGCGCGCATGTCGGCGACGTCGAGCACCAGCTTGTCCGCATCGCGCGGGCGGGTCAGGGCGTCGCGGATCACCGCCTCGATCGCCGCGCGCAGCGCCGGCGGTCCCGCGATCGGCCGCGCGCGGCTGAGCGCCATGTGCTCCCAGGTCCAGGCGTCGCTCTCCTGGTAGCGCCGGAAACCGCCGATGGCCGAGGCGATCGGTCCCTGATTGCCCGAGGGCCGGAGCCGCATGTCGACGTCGTAGAGCTTGCCCTCGGCCGTGGGCGCCGTCAGCGCGGTGATCAGGCGCTGGCTCAAGCGCGCGAAGTAGACCATCGACGGCAGCGGCTTCGGCCCGTCCGACGCTTCCGCCGCGGTGTCGCCGTAGACGAAGATCAGGTCGAGGTCGGAGGCGACCGTCATCTCGCGTGCGCCGAGCTTGCCGAGCGCGACCACGGCAAGCTCGGCATCGCCGAAGCGGCCATGCGCGCGCATGAAATCCGCGGCGATCCGGCCGAGCAGGCGGTCGATCGCGATCTCCGCCAGCTCGGTCATCGCCGGGCCGGCGGCGTGGGCGTCGCTCTGCCCGCGCAACATGCGCAGGCCGAGGTGGAACTTGTGGTCGTTCGACCAGCGGCGGCAGAGGTCGAGCACGTCCTGGAAATCCTCGGCGCGCTCCAGCATGCGGTCGAGCTCGGCCTCCAGCTCCGCGCGCGGGGGCACGTCGGCCGCGAACCCGGCGCCGAGCACGCCGTCGAGCAGGATCGGATTGCGCGCGAGCTGCTCGGCCAGCATCGGCGCGCTGCCCATGATGTCGGCGACGAGGTCGAGCAGCGCGGGATTGGATTGGAACAGCGACAGGATCTGCACGCCCGCCGGCAGAAGTCCCAGGAACTCGTCGAAGCGGGCGAAGGCGCGATCGGGCTCGGCCGTGCGGCCCAGCGCCGCCAGCAGCCCCGGCATCAGCTCGGTCAGAAGCTCGCGCGCCCGCGCGCTGCGCATCGCGCGGAAGCGCCCGTGATGCCAGCTCCGCACCCGGTCGGCGACCGACGGCGGATCCGAGAAACCCAGGCGCTTCAAGGTCGCCAGCGTGTCCGGGTCGTTCTCCGCGCCGGTGAAGACCAGGTTGCCCAGGACGGTGTCGCCCTCGGCGTCGACGGCCGCGCCCAGGGTCGGCGCCGTCTCGAACAGATGCGCGTACCGGCGCTCGACCGTGCGCAGATGCCCTTCCAGCGCTGCGGTGAACGCGGCCGGGTCGTCGAACGCCATGAAGGCCGCGACCTGCGCGATGCCCGCGTCGTCGGCCGGCATCGCGTGGGTCTGCTTGTCGTCGACCATCTGCAGCCGGTGCTCGAGCCGGCGCAGGAAACGGTAGGCGGCGATCAGGTCGACGGCCACGGCGCGCTCCAGCTTGCCGTGATCGGCCATCAGGGTCAGCGCCTGACAGGTCGGCGCGACGCGCAGCGCCGGCTCGCGGCCGCCCCAGATCAGTTGCAGCGTCTGGGCGATGAACTCGATTTCGCGTATTCCGCCGCGCCCCAGCTTTATGTTATGGCCCTTGATCGCGACGGCATGGCCGCCGCGGTGGGCGGCGATCTGGCGCTTGATCGAGTGGATGTCCTGGATCGCGGCGAAGTCGAGATGCCGGCGCCAGATGAACGGCCGGATATGGCCGAGGAACTGCCGCGCCGCTTCGCGGTCGCCGGCCACCGGACGCGCCTTGATCATCGCGGCGCGTTCCCAGTTCTGCCCGACGCTGCCGTAGTAGCTTTCGGCGACCGTGACCGGTATCGCCAACGGCGTCACGCCGGGATCGGGACGCAGCCGAAGGTCGGTGCGCAGCACGTAGCCGTCGGCCGTGCGCTCTTCCATGATCGCGACCAGCTCGCGCGCCAGCCGCACGAAGGCGCTGTGGATGCGGTCGTCGTCCGCGCCCTGCAGCTTCTCGCGGTCATAGAGCAGGATCAGGTCGATATCGCTCGAGTAGTTGAGTTCGTATGCGCCGAGCTTCCCCATGCCCAGCACGACAAGGCCCGAATCGCGCTCGGGATCCTCGGGATGGGGAAGCGCGAAGGCGCCGGTCGCCGCTGTCTTGCGCAGCAGGTGAGCAACCGCCGCCGACAGCGCCGCTTCGGCGAAACCGGTCAGCGCGTTCGTGACCTGTTCCAGATCCCATGTGGCAAAGATGTCCGCGAGACCGATGGTCAAGGCGGCCCGCCGCTTGGCCTTGCGAAGCGCTCGCATGAGCTGCGCGCGGTCGGCATCGAGGAAAAGATCCTGGCGCAAACCCGCCAGTATTGTGGTAAGGATTTGGTTAGGACCGCGTTCTAGAATGGTCCCCAGAAAAGCCGCATCAGACAACAAACAGTCGCCGAGAAACGGACTGTTGGCGAATAGAGGGTCCAAGAGGGCGCGGCCAGACGCTTGGTCCGCCATTGCACGAGCGAATTGGGCGACATCGGGGTCGTCCAGCTGTGCGGTGACTTCACGCCAGCGCGCGAGGCCCAGCTGGGCCCGCGACCGATCGGCGACACGCGGCCACGACGACGGGGCTGTGCTTGGAAAGGCCATGGCTGGATCGGTGATGTCCATCGGCGTTATTTATCGCAGGACGCTTGCGCGGGCCACCCTGGCACGTGCGCGCATGGCCGGCGCATCCCATACGAGGCGGCGCGGCGCGTGACGAAGCGCAATCCGCTGATCCTGCTGGAACTGGTCGCCGCCGCAGCCGCCGCGCTGTCGGTGCTGGCCGGGATGGCCTTCTTCCTGCTGTCGATGGGGCCGATCCCGCTCGAATTCCTCACCCCCTACATCGAAAGCGCGCTTAGCCCCCGGGGCGGCCCGGTGACGGTCCGCATCGGCGCCACCAAGCTTACCTGGGACGGCTGGCAGCGGCCGGTCGACGTCCGCGCGCAGAAGGTGCGCATCCTCAATCCGACCGGCGTGGAACTTGCCACGCTCGACGAAGTCTCGATCGGCCTCAGCTTCCCCGGCCTGCTGCGCGGCCTGGTCGCGCCGAGCAGCCTGGACATCCACAAGCCGACCGTGCGGCTCACGCGCGCGAACGACGGGCATTTCGAATTCGGTCTCGGCGACAGCGGCGGCGGCCAGCAATCGGCGCTGCAGCAGTTGATCGAGGGGCTGCTGGCGCCGCCCAATCCCGCGGTGGCGTCCGGCTATCTCGAGCGCGTGTCGATTTCCGAGGCGACGCTGACTCTGGATGACCAGCTCCTCGAGATGTCGTGGAAGGCGCGCGACACGACCGTCGAACTGCTGCGCGGCGAAGGCAGCATCGCGGCCGCCTTCCAGGTGACGTTCCTGGTCGACGACCAGCCGGCCGCGCTGCGCGGCAAGGTGAACTACTCGCTGGCGAGCGAGACGACCGACGTAGCGGTCGAATTCGCCGATTTCGTTCCGGCGCGCTTCGCCCGCGGCTCGCCGACGCTCGAGCGACTCGCCGCGCTCGACATGCCGATCAGCGGCACGGCCGACCTGCGGCTGCTGCCGACGGGCATGGTCGACCGCATCAATTTCGACCTCAACGGCGGCCGCGGCCGGCTGAACGTCCGCGAACTGGGCACCGGCCAGGTCGACGTCGTCGCGGCGCGGGTGGTAGGCAAGGTCGAGCAGCAGCTTTCGATCTGCATTCTCGAGAACATGTATTTCGACCTGGGCGGCCCGAACCTTTCCGCCGCCGCGGTCGTCAGCAGGATCACCGACCAGCCCGAGGTCAAGGTCAACGTCATCGCGCGCCGGCTGGGCGTCGCCGATATCGACCGGCTGTGGCCCGGGCCGGCGCGTCCCGACTTGCGGGATTGGCTGCGCGCGCACGTGCGCACGGGCCGCGCCGACGAGACCACGCTGTCGGTCGCGGGTCGGGTCGTCGACCGCGCCTTCGAGCCGGATCCGCGGATGTTCCGGATGGAGACGCGCTTCAGCGGCGTCAGCAGCGAGGCGGGCGACGGGTTGCTGCTGCAGGACATCGCCGGCAACGCCAAGATCGGCCACGAGCAGCTCGAGCTCAACGTGACCGGCGCCACGGCCTATTGGAGCCGGGCGAGCCTGCCGCCGATGACCGATATCAAGGCGCGCGCGGCGCTGGTGCCCAACCGGCGCGCCGACCTGTTCATCGCCGAGGCCAAGTTCGGCGGCCTGGCGCTGTCGGACGCCAAGATCAGCGTGCAGGGGCTTGACCAGCAGGTCTACGAGGTGAACGGCGACGCCGTTGCGCGCGGCCCCGCCGGGCGCTTCCTCGCGCTGATGCAGAAGGCGGAGCTGGGCGGGCTCGGCGACACCGGGATCGATCCGGCGACGGTCAAGGGCGACGTGGCGGCGCGCACCCTGTTCCGTTTCGACTGGGGCCCGAAATTCAACGCCGACCGCATTCAGCGCTCCGCCGCCGCCCGCATCGCCGGACTGGCGATCCCCGCGGGGCCGATGGGGCTCGCGGTCAGCGACGGCGATCTGAGCTTCGAATACGACGCTCGCGACATCAAGATGAACGGGCCGCTGCGGCTGAACGGCGCGCCGGTCACGCTCGATCTGCGCCACACGCTCGCCGGGCCGACCCGCGACCGCACGCATCTGCACCTCGTCGGCACCCTCAGCGACGAGCAGCGCCGCCTCCTGGGCCTGGGGATGGAGAAGCAGGTTTCCGGCCCGGTCGATTTCGACGTCGACGTTACCCGTTCGGACCCGACCGTCACGACCGCGAGCGCGCGGCTGAAGCTCGACCGCTCGCGCGTGAAGCTGCAGCAGATCTACTGGGAGAAGCCGGCGGGCCAGCCGGGCAACGTCAACTTCAATCTGACCCTGCGCAAGGACAAGCCGGCCGAGATCTCCGATTTCGTCGCCAGCGGCGGCGGCCTGAAGGCCGAGGGGCGCGCCTGGCTCAAGGCCGGCACGCCGAACATCGACCGCATGGCGCTCGACACGCTGGAATTCGGGGGGCGCGAGGGAACCAAGGTGCAGGCCGAATTCGTGCGCCAGCCCGAGGGCGGATGGAAGGTGAACCTGGCCGGCGAGCAGCTCAATCTGCAGCCCTATATCGACGACCCCGACATCCTGCTGGACTTCCCGCTGACGGTGAACACGCAGCTCCGCCGCCTGCGGCTCGACGCGCGCAAGTCGCTGCACGACGTGCGCATGTCGGCGGCGTTCGGCGGCAAGTACTGGGACTCGCTGGTGATCGACTCCAAGCTCGAGAACAGCAGCGAGCTGGTCGTGCGCTACATCCCGATGGGCGAGC
>JADZDN010000265.1 GCA_020851015.1 Alphaproteobacteria bacterium
CAGCGGCACGCAGCCGAGATGCGTGCACACGCCGACCACGATCAGCCATTCCGGCTTCTTGACCCGCTCGCTGTCGGGCTTCGGATCGGGCAGGTCCTTCAGGTTCACGTTTTCCGCCGAGGCGATCTCCTCGGGCGTGCGATGGCGCACGAAGACCGGCTTGCCGCGCCAGACCACCGTGATCGCCTGGCCCACCTGGACGGGCGCCAGGTTGACCTCGGTCGACGACAGCGCCAGCACGTCGGCAGCGGGATTCATGCTGCTGATGAGCGGCCACACCGCCGAGGCGGTGCCGATCGCGCCGGCCGCGCCGGTCAGCAGGAACAGAAAGTCCCGGCGATTGGCGTCGTCGTGCGCGCCCGCCACAGAACCGGGTTTAGCGGTTTCCGCCATAGACAAAACCTCTTGTGCAGCGCCCCCCGGCAGACTGGGCCGGGTGACGGCCATCCAGAACCATGCCTCACCACCGGCGGCGGGCGAGGATGCCCACGCGCCATGCCAGCGCCGCTAAGCCCCCACGCCAGCGAGGGTTGGTATAATGGAATTTGGCGGCATTGCAAAGACTAGTGACGCATGAACTTTAGGCGCTAAGATTGTTCGCCAAACCAGCCGGATGCGCGCTTTTCTTGTTGGCAATGCGGCTTGTCCTGTTCCAGCCCGACATTCCCCAGAACACCGGTGCAATCCTGCGCCTGGCGGCGTGCCTGGGAGTCGCGGTCGACGTGATCGAGCCTTGCGGCTTCGTGTGGGACGACCGGCGATTGCGTCGGGCGGGCATGGACTACCTGGACGGCGTGGACCTGGTGCGCCATACCACTTTCGACGCCTATCTCGACGGGCGGCGCGGCGCGGCGGCGCCCGGACGGCTTGTGCTGTTGACGACGCGGGCATTGGTCAGGCATGTCGATTTCATGTTCCGCTCCGATGATTCGCTGGCGCTCGGCCGCGAGAGCGCGGGCGCGCCGGATGCGCTGCATGCCGCCGCCGATACCAGCGTGCACATCGCGATGAAACCGGACATGCGTTCGCTCAACGTCGCGCTGGCCGCCGCCATCGTGCTGGGCGAGGCGCTGCGCCAGACCAACCTGCTTCCCGCCGCTCGATGAGCGAACCCGCCGCCCCATCCTCCACGCCGGAGCGGCGGCGGCGCGCCGCCGACTGGTTCGCCGAACTGCGCGACCGGATTTGCGCGGCGTTCGAGGCGATCGAGGACGAGCTGGCGACCGCCGCCCCCGCGCTGGCCGAGGGCCGGCCCGCCGGACGCTTCGAGCGCAAGGCCTGGCAGCGGCCCGACCGGGATGGCGGCGGCGGCGTGATGTCGCTGATGCGCGGCCGGGTGTTCGAGAAGGTCGGCGTGAACGTGTCGACCGTCCAGGGCGAGTTTTCCCCCGAGTTCCGCGCGCAGATCCCCGGCGCCGCCGACGATCCGCGGTTCTGGGCCAGCGGCATCTCGCTGGTCGCCCATCTGCGTTCGCCCAAGGTGCCGGCCGTGCACATGAACACGCGGCACATCGTGACCACCCGCGCATGGTTCGGCGGCGGCGCGGACCTGACGCCGATGGTCCCGGTGGACGAGGATACGCGCGATTTCCACGCCGCGCTGAATTCCGCCTGCGATGCGCACGATCCCGCGTATCACCCGCGCTTCAAGAAATGGTGCGACGAATATTTCTTCCTGAAGCACCGCGGCGAGCCGCGCGGCGTGGGCGGCATCTTCTACGACAACCTGGAGAGCGGCGATTTCGAGCGCGACTTCGCCTTCACCCGCGACGTGGGCCTGGCGTTTCTCGACGTCTATCCGCGCCTCGTGCGCCGGCGCATGGCCGAGCGCTGGACCGAGGCCGACCGGCGCCACCAGCTCGCCCGCCGCGGCCGCTACGTCGAGTTCAACCTGCTCTACGACCGCGGCACGAAATTCGGCCTGATGACCGGCGGCAATGTCGAGGCCATTCTGATGTCCCTACCGCCGGAGGCGGCTTGGCCATGACCGCCGCCCGAGGCGGCTTGGCCATGCGCCGGCCGCAACCCCTCGCTTCCTGGAGAGCAACATGCGCCTGCCTGTCGTGATCGCCCTCCTCGTTCTCGGCTTGGCCACGCAAGGCGCGCTGGCGCAAGTGCCGCCACCCGCCGTCAACAAGAACCTGCCGCTGTCGGCGTTCTTCGGCCTCTTCAAGGGAAGCGGCATCGCCGAGTCCGAGGACAATCCGACGTTCCGCACCGCCATGCGCGAGACTCAGGTCGAGATCCGGCCGGCGGAGGCCGGCGGCTTCTCGGTCGCCTGGAGCACGACGGCGCCGCGCGGCAATCCCAACCAGCCCACGCAGAAGACAAAGACCACGCAGGCCGTCTTCAAGCCGGCGGCGAGGCCGGGCGTGTTCGAAGCGGCGACGCCCGCCAACCCGATCGCCGGCGGCGACCTGATGTGGGCGCGTCTGCAGCGCCAGACCTTGACCGTCTATGCCATGACCACGACCGACGACGGCCGCTACGAGATGCAAAAATGGGAGCGCACGCTGCAGGGCACCGGAATGCTGATGGTCTACACGCGCGTCAGCGACGGCGAGGCAACGAGAAGCGTCAAGGCGCGGCTGACGAAGGAAGGGCGGTGAAGGACGATGCGGCGGTGGAGACAGTCGATCGGCGGTAGCGTCGGAACGTAGTCCTGGACGGTGGCGGGACTACTCCGCGGCGACGGGCCGCCCCGCCGCTGCCGAGCCGATTTTTTCCCAGATGGACGGGTTCTCGATCTGCGCCAGGATTTCGATCTCCTGGCCCTTGCGGGCGGCGCCGGACGCCGCCTCGGCCGCCGCGCGGATCGCGTCCGACCGGTTCAGATAGGTCCCGAAATCCTGCTCACCGGCCTTGATCTGCCACTCAGCGGCCGCCGTCCGCACCACGAAGTAGGTTGTCCGCATCGGTCTTGCTCCCGGACCGCGAGGCCGGCCGCACGCGGCCGTTCCCGTTGCCTCGCAGCCGCTCCATCGATTCCTCGGCCTCGCTGATGATCTCGCGCAGGATGGCCCTGGAGCTCATGTCGGTGCAGCGCGCCCACAGCGCTTCCAGCTTCGTGGTCTCCGCGAGGTAGAACTCGACGAGCTGGTCCCTGTCGCTTTTCGAAACGCGTTGAACCGGTGCCATGGCTTTCTTGCCCTCCTGGCCGACGCCGCGTGCATTGGGCGTCGCCTCCATCAACCTCGCAAGTTTCAAGCCAAGAAAATCTTAAGGAGTATATCTATATTTTGTAGAAGAAATGCCAAAGTCAGCTAGATATAGCGCAAAACGTTAATGTTTTCGCCCGCGCTGTCAAACTTCCAAAATGCCAAGCTCGGAATCTTACAGTCGCTTGGGGGGAACGCAGGTTAACGCGGCGTGGGTTGATGCCGACGACGCCAGGGGCGAAACCGCATTTCGTCCAGCGCGTCGGCGATGCTCTTGCGGTCACGCCGGGGGGCTACCAGAAGCGACGGCCGTTCCAGCGCCGCCCCGCGGCCGCCGACGACAATGGCGTTGCGATCGACGTCGCCCGTTGTATCGAGAAGCTGGACCGCCAGGCCGGCTTTCGCCATGGCGGCGGCGATCGCATCGGCGGTCCGGTCGCGATCGTTCGCCAGCAGCACGTTGACGAGGATGTGCCCGCGCGGACGCAAGCGCTTGCGGGCGATGCGGAAGAATTCTTCCGACCGCAGATGCGGCGGCACCTTGTCGCCGATGAACGCATCGACCACGAGGACATCGCAGGCACACCGGCAACGGCGCAGGAACGCGGCGCCGTCGCCGATCGCGCAGCGGATTGCGGGCGACAGCGCGAAATACTCCCGCGCCAGCGCGAACGACACCGGATCGATGTCGACGATCGTGACGTTCCGGCCGACCCGCGACAGCATGGTGCCGAGCGTGCCGCCGCCGCAGCCGATCATCAGCACGTCGCGCGCGCGGGTCTGCAGGACCAGCCCGTAGAGTGCGTGGATGTAGTAGGACAGGCTGACCCCCGCGCTGTCCGCGTGGCTCTGCAGGCCTTCGCCCTGCATGTAGATCCGCGAGCCGCCCTTGCGGCTGCGCAGGATGGTGATCTCGCCGAAATCCCCGGCGATCCGCGCGAGCCTGCCCACGGGCGCTTCCGGCCGATCTCTTGGTCCTACGCCAGCCAGGCCTTCCAGCCCGGCCAGTCCGCGACGATGCGCGCGATCAGCGCGTAGCCCACGCCCGCCGCGTGCACGCCGTCGCCCGCGGCGAGCGCATTGTGCCAAGCGTCGTCGTCGATCAACCGGGCGTAGAGCGGCAGGTAGGGCACGCCGAGTTCGCCCGCCAGCGCCTGGTAGGCACGGTCGAGCGCCTCGATGCGCTCGTTGCGAAAATCATAGCTAACGCCGGCCGCGGGCGTGACGCGCTGCCCGTTCTTGCGGACCGGCGCCGGGCCGACCCACAGAGTCGGCTTCCAAGCCTTGGCCTCGCTCAGCATAGCGCGCGCGATCGCGACCGAGCGGTCCTGCGGCACGCGGCGCTGCCCGTTCGCTTCGATCGCCGTGTCGTTGACGCCGAAGGCGAAGACAAGCCGTCCCTGGATGTGATCCGGCAGCCGGGCCGCGCATTCCGCGCGCCAGCGCTGCTGGATCAGGGCCGAGGTGTCGGCGCGGATGCCGAGATTGTAGAGCGTGACGTCGTGCCCTTCGGCCCAGGCGCGCCGGCACAGCCGGCCGGGCCATCCCATCAGCTCCTCGTCGGTCGTGCCGAGCGTGATGCTGTCGCCGACGAAACAGATACGAATGATCGCCATGCGAAACTCATCCTTCGACAGGCTCGGGATGAGGACCTCATGGTGAGCCTGTCGAACCATGAGGGTCGCGCTCTCTCCAGGCCCGCTATCGACCGGGCCCGGTCGCTTCGACCCGTCGCCGCAGTTCCGCCAGGCACGCCGCGCGTCCGGCGGCGAAGTCCCCCGCCTCCCACCAGGCGGTCAGCGCGTCGATCAGCTCGCCCACCCTGGGGCCGGCCGGCACGCCCAGCGCCAGCACGTCGCGGCCCTTGACCGGCAGGTCGCGCCGGCACCAGGCCGATGCCTCGTCGAACAGCGCGCGCCAGTCCTCGGCCTCGCGGCGCGTGAGTTGCCCCTGCTTCGCCGCCGTGGCCGCCGCCCAGGCAAGCAGCACCAGCTCGCTGCGCAGCCCGTCCGCGATGCGATTGAACGCCGCTCGGCGCGCTTTGGCGGAAAGTTCGGGCGAAAGCCCCGCCGACGGAGCGGCGAGCGCGGCAAGCCGGTCGCGCTGCGCCACGGAGAGGCGCAGGCGCTCGGCCACCGCTAGGGCGGCCGGACGGCCGCCTTCGATCATGGCGGCCAGCCGCCGGATGGCGTCCGTTCCCTCGGAGATGCCTTCGATGGTCACGAGCGCCCGCAGCATGTCGATGCGCGTCGCCTCGGCGAGGTACGCCTTGAGTATCCCGCGCTCGTCCATCAGGACCAGCACCGATGCCGGCTCGGCCGCGGCGAGCAGGCGCAGCGTCTCCTGCGCGAGGCGTTCGCCCGACAGGCCCGGCAACAGGCTGGCCAGGCGCGTGCAGGCGGCAAGCGCGTCCGCGTCGGGCGGCGGCTTGCCGTAATGCGCGTGGAAGCGGAAGAAGCGCAGCAGTCGCAGCACGTCCTCGCGGATGCGCGTCTCGGCATCGCCGACGAAGCGCACCCGCCCGGCCGCGAGGTCCGCACGGCCGCCGAAATAGTCGTAGAGCCTGCCGTCCGGCGCGCAGGACATCGCGTTGAAGGTGAAGTCGCGCCGCGCCGCGTCCTGCCGCCAGTCGTCGGTGAAGGCGACGACCGCGCGCCGCCCGTCGGTCTCGACGTCGCGCCGGAGCGTCGTTATCTCGTAGGGCCGGTGCTCGCTGACGGCGGTGACGGTGCCATGCGCGATCCCCGTCGGCACGGCATGGATGCCGGCCGCCTTCAGCCGCTCCATGACCAGGGCGGGCGGTTCGGGCGTGGCGATGTCGATGTCCTTGACCGGGCGGCCGATGCAGGCGTCGCGCACGCAGCCGCCGACGAACCGCACCTCGGCGCCGCCGGCGGCGATCGCATCCAGCACCGCCCGGGTGGCGGGCGTCGTCATCCAGGGTTGCGGCTCCAGGCGCACGACGCCGCTTGGCTGCTTCACGGCGCGCCGGTCACGGGGTTGTCCGTCCGGGCACGAGCTTTCCGTTCTCCATGTGCGCGGGTTCGTAGTGCGCGCCCGGCTTGGCGCCGGTGTCGATGAAATTGACGGCGACCGAGATCAGCGCCAGCACGACCCCGGCCAGCACGACCCCGGCCAGCACGAGCCACGACCACGGCACGTCGACCTCGGCCGGCACCGCGCCGCCATCGCCGCCGCGCGCCCGCGCGCGACGGCCGAGATGCCATGCATAGACGAGATAGAGCACGGTCGGCAGGAGCAGCGGCAGGACGATGGATACCAGGAGCCGGATCACGTTCGCACGCCTTCAACGACGCAGCGCTTCCGACAGGTTCACCAGCATGCCCGCAGTGGCGCCCCAGATGTAATAGCCGAGATAGGGCCAGACATAGAACTGGCGCGACATGCCGTTGATCACGCGCTCGCGCAGTTCGACGTTGGCGGGATCGAGGATGAAGCGCAGCGGCACCTCGAAGACCTCCGCCACCTCGGTCGGGTCGGGCCGCAGCTCTTGCGGCGGGTCGACGACGCCGACCACGGGCGTCACCTCGTAGCCCGTGCGGATCACATAGGTGTCGAGCCGTCCGACGATCTCGACGTTCGCCGGCGGCAGGCCGACTTCCTCCTGCGCCTCGCGCAGCGCGCAGGTCGTCGCGTCCGCGTCGCATTCCTCGATGCGGCCGCCGGGAAAACTGACCTGCCCGGCGTGGTCCGCCAGATGCGGCGAGCGCTGCGTCAGCAGCACCGTCATGCCGGCCGGGCGGTCGACCAGCGGCACCAGCACGGCGGCCGGCCGCAGCTTCTTGCCCTCGGCCAGCAATTCGCGGCGGCGGAGATCGGGATTGAGGTCGCCGTCGCCGCGCTCGCGCCGGACCAGCGGCTCGGCCAGACGCCGGCGCAACGTCTCGCGGGTCAGGGGGCGCGCGTCGGTCAGCATGGACCTTCGGCGCGGCCAAGCGGAAAGAACGTGCCGGCGCTCCAGACGCCGAAATGGCTATGGCCGTCCACGCACTCGCAGCCGCCAAGGCCCACGAGTTCGTAATAGACCGAGCGTGCGATGCGGGCTTCCAGCCCGTCCCGCACCAGCACGTAAGGCCGCGGTTCTTCGGTCACAGGATCGTGAACCACGCGAATCGGATGCGCCTTGTCCGCGACGATTTCGTCGTCGACATTGGTGCGGAAGCGCAGGCGCTGGCTGCGCGCCGTCCCTTGCGCGTCCACCGCAACGGCGATGAAAGGGGCGTCCTCCACCACGATCCGGCCCCGTTCGGCCGGAGTCACGAGCCAGAAGCCGTCGGCTTCGCGGCGCAGAACGGTGGAGAACAAACGCACCAAGGGCTTGCGACCGATCGGCGAGCCCTGGTAGTGCCAAACGCCTTCGCGGTCGATCCGCATGTCAAGGTCGCCGCAGAGCGTCGGCACGCGGGTTGCGGGGCCGGGCGTTGAACCCCCGGGCCTGGCGGGCGTTGCGCCCAAGTGCGTTAGGATGCTTTCGGGCTCGCGTGTCATACTAGGCGTCGCCATATGATCCTAGGTCCCGCACCCACCGGCAAGCCCCGACTGGCGTGCCATCTTGGAGGAGCAGTCCGTGACCTTGTCCGATACCGTCGTCAATCCTGCCGATCCGAAGCTCCTGCTGGCGGAGCTCGAAGCCGCCGGCGAGCGCCTGGCGGCCGCGCGCGCGGGCCTGGGTCGGATCATCTTCGGCCAGCGCCAAGTCATTGATCTATCCCTTATCACGCTGCTTTCGGGCGGTCACGCCC
>JADZDN010000266.1 GCA_020851015.1 Alphaproteobacteria bacterium
CCAGCGCCGCGGCGCCGTCGTTGATGCCCGACGCGCTGCCGGCCGTCACCGTGCCTTCCTTGGAGAAGGCCGGGCGCAGCTTGGCCAGGGATTCGACGGTCACGCCCGCCTTCGGGTGCTCGTCGGTATCGATCACCTTGTCGCCCTTGCGGTCCTTGATCGTGACCGGAACGATCTCGGCCTTGAAGTTGCCGGCCTTCATCGCCTTCTCGGCCTTCTGCTGCGAGGCGGCGGCGAACTGGTCCTGCTGCTCGCGGGTGATCTGCCACTTCTGCGCCACGTTCTCGGCGGTCGTGCCCAGGTGGTAGCCGTTGAAGGCGTCCCACAGCCCGTCCTTGATCATCGTGTCGATCATCTCGGCATTGCCCATCTTCACGCCGTTGCGCAGGTGCATGCAGTGCGGCGCCTGGCTCATGCTCTCCTGGCCGCCGGCGACGACGATGGTGCAGTCGCCGGTCTTGATCGCCTGGTAGGCGAGCGCCACGGTGCGCAGGCCCGAGCCGCAGAGCTGGTTGATCTGGTAGGCGGTCTTCTCCACCGGGATGCCGGCGCCAACCGCAGCCTGGCGCGCCGGGTTCTGGCCCGCGCCCGCGGTCAGGATCTGGCCCATGATGACCTCGTCGACGTCGCTGGCGGCGATCTTGGCGCGCTTCATCGCCTCGACGATGGCGGCCGTCCCCAGGGTGGAGGCCGGTACGGAACTCAGCCCGCCGCTGAACGCGCCGATGGGCGTGCGCACAGCGCCGGCGATGACGATCTCGGTCATGTCGATCTCCTCTCGTTTCCCCCGGTGGCTTCCGGTCGATCCCTGCTTGCTCGATTCATACCGGCGGGCTGTGGCTCCGTCCAGCGCGCGCCCCGCGCGGCGGGCCTGCGTCCAGCCCATGCAGGAACTCGCCCAGCGGGCGCCAGGCGTGCTGGGGCGCGGCCTCGGCCACGACCATGCCGATATGGCCAAGGGGCGGCGAAATCGCGATCGCGCCGGGGATCGCCGGCAGCAGCGCGGCGGCGGACGGCGGCGGCACGATGCGGTCGCGCGCCGGCACCAGGATCAAGGTCGGCAGGCTGATCTGGCCCGGATCGACCGGCCGGCCGGCGATGCGCCAGGCGCGGCGCTCGGGCTGGTTCTCGCCGTACCAGCCGATCATGCACTCGCGCGCCACGGGTCCTGCCAGCGGCACCCCGTCGTTCAGCCAGTCCTCCAGCGCGACGAAGGCCTGGGCCTTGGGCGAGGACTGGTCCATCGCGGCGAACTGGCGGAATTTCCGGATGACGAGGTAGGGATCCAGCGTGAAGAACAAGGCCTGCAGCGCATCGGTCGGCAGTTCGCGCAGGACTTCCAGCGTGGCGGCCAGGCCGGGCGCCACCATCGGCATGATGGTCTCGAAGCGGAACCGCGCGCCGGCATGGAAATCCCAGGGCGTGGCGAGCAGCACCATGCCGGCCAGGTCGCGCTGGCGGCGTTGCGCCAGGGCGGTGGTCAGCAACCCGCCCATGCAATAGCCGAGCAGGGCCGGCCGCCGGCCGGTCAGCGCCAGCGTGGCATCGAGCGCGGATTCCAGCCGGCCGGCGATGTAGTCGGTCAGGCTGAAATCGCGCTCGACGTCGCCGGGCCGGTCCCAGTCCACAAGCAAGGGCCGGAAGCCGCGCGCCGCCAGCCAGCGCGCCAGGCTGCGCTCGGCGGAAAGGTCGAGCACATAGGCGCGGTTGATCAGCGAGGGGACCAGCAGGACCGGCAGGCCTTCCCCGCCGTAGTCCAGCAGCCGCGACGTGCCTTCGCGCCAGACCGTCGGCGGCTCGGGCAGGTCGCGCCGGTAGGGATGGCGGCGATAGGCCTGGATTCCGGCGGCGAGCTGGTCCAGCAGCCGCCGGACCTCGTCACTCAGGGCGCTGGCGAATTTTTGCGGGTCGACGCGGGCGAGCTCGTCCAACAGGCTTCTCGCGTCCGCCTCGAGTTCCGGTCTCAAGGGCAGCAAGCCTTGCTTCAAGAGCGGAAAGGCGGCGGAGGAGGTCAAGCAGGTCCACGCCGCCGTCATGAGATGCAGCGGCAACGGTCGCGGGCCCTGCCTGGCCGTTCGTTCCGGTTCCATGGGTGCTTGCGGCGCCGTCATGTCCATTCGGCCTAGCCGATCCGTCGGCCGATCCGTTGGTGGACGCCGCGGCTACGCCGGATGCGGCCCACGGACCGGCGGTCGGTGACCTCATCCCTGCCATACCCGCCGCGAAGGCGCCAGCCATCGCGCGCGAGACGGTCGCCAGCCATTCCGGATCGCCCGCCATTCCCGCCAGCTGGTCCTGCCACAGGGCCAAGTAGCGCCTTGCAAGCTGGTCGATTTCGGGCGGCTGCGACATGCCGCAAGTATAGGCATGCAGGCTCCGGATTGGCTAGCAGGTGCAGCATGATTCTGACGCGCCGCACAAGAGCGGTGCGGAACCTGTCGGCAGGCGGCGCGAATCGGTCTAGGATC
Organism: Alphaproteobacteria bacterium; assembly: GCA_020851015.1. The sequence goes on from JADZDN010000266.1 coordinate 2,469, forward strand.
GCGCCATGCCCGACCAGCGGACCGGAATTCCCTCGATTTATGACCGCCTTGGCGTGCGGCCGATCATCAACGCCTGCGGCCCTTCGACGCGGCTTTCCGGCGGCGTCATGCGGCCGGAAGTGGCCCAGGCGATGGCCGAGGCTGCCCAAGCCTGCGTCGATATTGCGGCGCTCCAGGCAGCCGCCGGGCGGCAGATCGCGGCGGCGACGGGGGCGGAGGCCGGCTATGTGACCGCCGGCGCGGCGGCCGGGCTGATGCTGGGAGCGGCGGCCTGCGTGACGGGCCTCGATCCCGCACGGATCAACCGCCTGCCCGACACCGCGGGCATGAAGAACGAATGCGTGATCGCGCGCAGCCAGCGCAACATGTACGACCACGCGGTGGCGCAGGCCGGGCTGCACCTGGTCGAGGTGGGGATTCCCGACCGCTATGCCGGCGCCGGCGTGCGCGATGCGCAGGCCTGGGAATACGAGGCCGCGATCGGCGAGCGCACCGCCCTGGTGCTGTGGGTGGCCGACGCCGCGGCCGAGCCGCCCCTGGCCGAGGTGGCGAAGGTGGCGCACGCCAAGGGCGTCCCCGTGCTGGTCGACGCCGCCGCGCAACTGCCGCCGGTCGAGAACCTGCGGCGGTTCATCGCCGAGGGCGCCGACCTCGTCGCCTTCTCCGGCGGCAAGGCGATCGGC
>JADZDN010000267.1 GCA_020851015.1 Alphaproteobacteria bacterium
CCGGCACGCGCACGCAGGTCGCCTGCACCTTGATGGAAGGATCGAGGATCTTCTTGGTCTCCTCGGTCATCTTCCATTCCTCCTTCGTCTCGCCGCCCGGCATGAACACGTCGATATGCGGGATGCAGTTGAAGGCGATGCGCTTGGTGAACTTCTTCGGCTCGACCGGCTGGGCGCCGTAGATGTTGCGGGTCTGGTTCCACAACTCGTCCATCGCGTCCTTGCCGGCGCCGGACACGGACTGATACGTGGCGACCACGACGCGCCTGATCTTCGCCAGGTCGTGCAGCGGCTTCAGCGCGACCACCATCTGGATGGTCGAGCAGTTGGGATTGGCGATGATGTTGCGGTTCTTGTACTGGGCGATCGCCTCGGGATTGACCTCCGGCACCACCAGCGGGATGTCCGGCTCCATGCGGAAGCGCGAGGTGTTGTCGATCACCACGCAGCCGGCCTTGGCGGCCTTGGGCGCGTAGATGTCCGACACCTTGGCGCCGGGCGAGAACAGGCCGATGTCGATGTGCTTGAAGTCGAACTTGGCAAGGTCCTGCACCCGCAGGGTCTGGTCCTCGCCGAAGCTGACCTCCTTGCCCGCCGACCGCTCGGAGGCCAGCGCGACCACCTCGTCGACCGGAAACTCATGCTCGACCAGCGTGTTCAGCATCTCGCGGCCGACATTGCCGGTGGCGCCCACCACAGCGACCCGGTAGCCCATGACACCCTCGATTCTTCCGGCCGCGACAAAAATGCTTAACGGCGGCCATTGCGCCGCACCATCGCGGCGCGCGATCATTACTCTGCCATACCAGTGGTTTCAAGCCGACTCCGGTTCCAGGGAGACCCCCGTTTCATGCATGCCCTGATCGTGCTCGCCCATCCCGAGCCGCATTCGTTCAACGCCCAGCTGAAAGACACCGCCGTCGAGACCTTGAAGGCCCAGGGTCATACGGTCGAGGTCTCCGACCTCTACGCCCAGGGTTTCGACCCCGCGGAAGGCCCGCGGCATTTCGCCCGGCGCGCCCGGTCCGAGCGTTTCGGCGCCCAGACCGAGCAGCGCCATGCCCACGAGACCGGAACGACCGGCGCCGACGTGGCGGCGGAGATCGCCAAGCTGGGGCGCGCCGATTTCGTGCTGTTCCAGTACCCGATCTGGTGGTTCGGCATGCCGGCCATGCTGAAGGGCTGGATCGACCGCGTCTTCACCTTCGGCGGCATCTATACCGCCAAGCAGCGCTACGAGAACGGCAAGTTCCTGGGCAAGCGCGCCATGCTGTCGGTCACCGCCGGGGCGCCGGAGCCGTCCTACAACTACAATGGCCGCAGCGGCGAGCTGGCCCTGCTGCTGTGGCCGATGCACAAGAGCCTGGTCTATGTCGGCTACCAGGTCCTGCCGCCGTTCTTGAGCGCCGGCATCCAGGACGGCATCAAGTACGACCGCCCGGTGGACGAGCGGCAGCGGGTCGATGCCTATAAGAAGGGACTGGCGGATCGCCTGGGCCGGTTGGACGAACAGATGCCTCTGCCCTTCAACATGCTGGCCGATTTCGACGACAGCGGGCGGCTGAAGCCCGGCGCGCCGGCATACAGCCCGTTCATCCGCGCCGAGCCCTAAGCGCCAGTTCCCGTGATCCCGGCCGGTCATCGCGCGCCGGAAGCCTGGCCGATACGGGCGGCGATCGCGGGTTTCGTCGTCTTCGCCGCGTTCCTCGTGCGCGATGCGGTCGGCGTGCCGTCGATCGCCTGGATGAACCACTACGCGCCGCAGGACTTTCCGACGCCGCGGTCGCTGGTCGACCTGCTCTGGAATACGCGGCTGCCCTTGCCGCCGCTGCTGACGGCGGCGGAGATACTGAACTTCCAGTTCGACGGCACGACCGGTCTCGTCACGGCCTGGCTTTACCGCTTCTGCCTGGTCGCAAGCTACGCCCTTGCCCTCTGGCTGGCGCGGCGTTGCGTGGCGCAGTTCGCCGTGGCGCTTGCGCTGTCGGTCGTGTTCCTTTGGGCGACGACGGTGATCCATCCTGCCGGCGCCTGGGTCTACGACCTGCTGCTGCCAACGCTGCTGCTCGGGTTCGTCGCCTGCCTGCGCCTGGCCGGCGGCGTCGAGCGCGCATGGCCGGCGTTCCTGGCCGGGCTGTTCCTGTCCCTGGCCGAGCTGACCCGGCCCTACATGGTCCTACTGTTGCCGCTGCTCGCGGGCGGCGCGCTTGTTCGGCTTTGGCAGGCGCCCCGACGCCTGCGTATCGCCTTCGTCCTGCCGCTCGTGGCGCTGTCCGGCGCATGGCACCTGCACCAGTTCGCAAGTCACGGCCAGATCGCCTGGAGCAACCATGGCGGGTTCAACCTGCTGAACGCATGGCCGATGGTCGGCGTCCCGGACCTGGTGCCGGAGTCGCAAGAACCGGCGGCGGCGGGGCGCTACTGGCAGCTCGACACGCAAGCGCATAGCGAGAACAACCGCCGCGCCGCCTCGGCGGTTCTTGGCTTCGTGATGGCCAACCCCCTGCGTGCGCTGGTCCATGCTGCCGAGCGCGTCGGTATCCTGGTCTCGGCCCCGGTCGCCTATATGCGGAGCGATCCGCGGCATTGGATCCTGCCCCTCTATCGCGTCGCCGCGCGCTATGCCGCGGTCTACGCGCTGCTCGCGGCGAGCTGCATCGTGCTGGCGGCGTTGTGGCGTCCCCGCGCGGCGCCCAGGCTGCTGGCGCGGACCGACAATCTGCTGCTGCTGACCGCGGCGCTGTCGCTGCTGGTGGTGGCAATCGCCGACCATGGCGAAGAAGCGCGCTTCCTGCTGATGCTGCTGCCGCTGCTGGCCGCCGCGCCCTGGCCGAGGCTGGGTTTGCCGGTACGGCCGCGCCGCGCGACGCTGGCGGCGGCCGTCGCGGCGGTTTGCGTCGTGCCGGCCATCGAGATCGTCGCGCGGGGCGCCGAGCGGCTTCCGGCAGGGCCGCAGCAGGGCGCGTTCGCGCGTCCGCCTGCCGCATCGGCCGCGCCGGCGCGGCTGCGCGTGCTGGCGCTGAACATCCGCGGCCGGCATTGGCGCGACGCGGAACGCGCGGCCGCGGCGGTGAAACACTGCCTCGACGGCGTCCACCTGGCGGGCCTCAACGAAGTCGCGGGCGCTGCCTGGTCCGGCGGCGCGCACCAGGCCGCGGCGCTGGCCGCGGACACGGGCCTGGCCGCGGCCCATGCGGCCAGCGAGCGCCGCTGGTGGCGCGAGCAGCTCGGCCATGCCGTTCTCACCAATCTGCCGGCAGGCGCCTGGCGCAGCATCCTCCTACCGCGGCGCCTCGCCGCCGGCCATCAGTCGATGATGCTGGCCGAGCTGGACTGGGGCGGACGCAGGCTTAGCGTGCTGGTGACCCAGCTCGCCGGCGCCGACGCCGATATCCAGCTTCCGGAGGCAATCGCGCTGTTCCGCGAACTGCCGCCGCCGGCGATCCTGATGGGCGGCCTGGTCAAGCTCGGCGACTGGCCGGCACTGGCGGCGCTGCGCCGCGAGCCCGGCGTCGCGGCGGCCGTCGATGATGCGCCGAGGCCGGGACGCATTCCGCCGGGCAACTGGCTCCTGGCGCGCGGTTTCCGGGCCGCGGCGGAAGCCCGCTGCGACGGCGTCGAGCCCGGCCAGCCGGGCCTGATCCTGGAACTGGAGCCCTTGCCCTGACCCGCGCGATCCTGCCGGCGTGGTTGTGTTAACCAATCCCCGCTAGGTTACGCCCCCATGTCCGCGCGTTCGCATCACGCCCCGACCGGCCAGGAAGGCCCGCTGTTCGCCTATCGCGCGCGGCTGCGCGAGGGCGCGCTGAAGCCCGACCAGAACCAGGAACTGGCGGCGGAGAAGCTGCAGAGCCTGCACAACGCGCTCAAGCACTACAAGCCGCGCCGGGGCGCCGGCGGATGGAAGGAGCGCCTGGGCCTGGGCGAAAAGCCGGCCGAGGCGCCGCAAGGCCTCTATATCTATGGCGGCGTAGGGCGCGGCAAATCCATGCTGATGGACCTGTTCTTCGCCGCAGCGCCGGTCAGGGCCAAACGGCGCGTGCATTTCCACGCCTTCATGCTGGAAGTGCAGCAGCGCCTGCACGCCGCGCGCGACAAGAAGCTGGCCGAGCCGCTGCAACCCCTGGCCGAGGCGCTGGCGGCCGAGGCATGGCTGCTGTGCTTCGACGAATTTCATGTCTACACCATCGCCGACGCGATGATCCTGGGCCGGCTGTTCGAGGCGCTGTTCCAGCGCGGCGTGGTCGTGGTCGCGACGTCGAACTGGGCGCCCGACGACCTGTACAAGGACGGGCTGCAGCGCGAGCGCTTCCTCCCGTTCATCGCGCTCATGAAGCAGAAACTGGACGTGCTGCACCTCGACGGCGGCACGGATTACCGCCTGGCGCGCATACGCTCGCTCGAGGTCTACCACCATCCGCTGGGGCGAGAGGCCGACCGGGCGCTGACGCAGGCCTTCGCGATGCTGACCGACGACGCGCCGGGCGAGGAGATGGTCGTCGACGTGCAGGGCGGCCGGACGCTCGCACTGCAGCGCACGGCGATGGGCGTAGCCTTCGCCAGCTTCGCCGAATTGTGCCAGCGCCCGCTGGGCGCGGCCGACTACCTGGCCATCGCCGGCAGCTTCCACACGCTGATCCTCTCCGGCGTGCCGCAGCTCGGTCCCGAGCGGCACAACGAGGCCCGGCGCTTCATGGTCTTGATCGACGCGCTATACGAGCATCGCGTCAACCTGGTGATGTCGGCCGAGCGGCCGCCGCACGCGCTCTATCCGCAGGGGATCGGCGCCCAGGAATTCCAGCGCACGGTCAGCCGGCTTATCGAAATGCGATCGGCCGAATATATCGACGCGCCGCACAAGGCGTGATCCGCCAGCGTACTGCTTGTCTCACGGAAACTTGGTTCGCCCGGGATGAAATCGCCGCCTAGATTGTCGATGAAAAAGCGTCATCCAACCTTCCAGGGGGAAAACCATGCCCGGCGATATTCGCCCATCCGCCAAGCTAAGTCCTGACCTGAAATCGCAGCTCGCGAGCCTGGCGCCCGACGCGCCGCTGAGCCGGCGCGGCTTCGTCGTCACCTCGCTGTCGGCCGGTTTCGCCGCCGCCGCCATGCCGGTCTGCGCCCAGACCGTGATCACGACCGACGCCAAGGGCCTGGTCGCGGGCGAAGTGAAGATCCCCGTGCCCGACGGATCGATCCCCGGCTATCGCGCACGGCCGGCCGACAACAAGAAACATGCGGTCGTGCTGGTGGTGCAGGAAATCTTCGGCGTGCACGAGCACATCAAGGACGTCTGCCGCCGCTTCGCCAAGGCCGGCTACTACGCCATCGCGCCCGAGCTCTATTCGCGCCAGGGCGATCCGTCGAAGATCAGCGACATCCCGACCCTGCTGTCGCAGATCGTCTCGAAGGTGCCGGACAAGCAGGTGATGGCGGACCTCGATGCCGCGGCCGCGGTGGCCGCCAAGAGCGGCCATGCCGACGCGAGCAAGCTCGCCGTCACCGGCTTCTGCTGGGGCGGCCGCATCGTGTGGCTCTACGCCGCGCACAATCCGAAGCTGAAGGCGGGCGTCGCATGGTACGGGCCGATTGCGCGGCCCGCCACGGAACTGCAGCCGAAGAATCCGATCGACCTCGCCGCCGACATCAAGGCGCCGGTGCTGGGTCTTTATGGCGGCGCCGACCAGGGCATCCCGAACGACACGGTCGAGAAGATGCAGGCCGCGTTGAAAGCCGCCAAGAAGCCGTCGGAGATCGTCCTCTATCCCGACACGCCGCACGGATTCCACGCCGACTACCGGCCGAGCTACCGCAAGGACAAGGCCGAGGACGGCTGGGCCAAGGCGCTGGCCTGGTTCAAGAAGAACGGCGTCGCCTGATCGCGCGAAGAGCCGGTTCGACGCTGCGGCCCGCCCTTAAGCCGGCGGGCCGCTTGCGTTTCGGGCCGCGCCGCGAGGCAGCGCCAAGGTCTTGGGCCGGCCGGCGCTGCGATTGACGCTGCCGGTCCGCGACGCTATAACCCGCGCCATTTCCGAAGAATAATCAAGGATCGAGCCCATGGCCAATCATCCCTCGGCCGCCAAGCGCGCCCGCCAGAGCGTCCGCCGCGCGGCCGTCAATCGTCTTCGCCGCAGCCGCGTGAAGACGTCGATCAAGAAGGTCGAGGCCGCGATCAGCGGCGGCAACAAGGAAGTCGCGCGCGCCGCGCTGAAGGCCGCGCAGCCCGAGATGCATCGCGCGGTCGACAAGGGCGTGATGGCGAAGAACACGGCGGCGCGCAAACTGTCGCGCCTCTCCGCGCGCATCAAGTCGCTCTAAGCCATTGTCCGCATGATCGTCGCGCCGCCGCGCCGAGCCATCGGCGCGGCGGTTGTTCGTTTGCGCGCATTTGATGGGCGCGTTGTTCGACCGCAACAGCCCGGCAAGATTCATCGGCTCTTCGGTTTCGACATTGTTGCATTCGGCGCTTTTGCGGGTTTACAGTTCTTACCCTGGCGATTGCGGCGTGGGTAGGTCGTCGCGGTCGAACAGGAAGCGGAAGATTGCCGACGGTTCGTTGACTTTGGGTATCCCGACTTTTCCGATCGTTCGCTGAGACCGGGTCACCGTAACGGATCGCTCCGTCAGTCGCAGCCGTCGCCGGCGCCGCGCGCAGTAGATAGAAGATCGCCATTTGCAGGGGGGCGTTGATGTTGGTCTTGGTCGGTTCGTTCTCGCGCCCATCCCTGTCTCTCCGCCGCAGGCGTTTGCGAAGCAACTGAAGATCTAGTGTGGGGCACCGCGCCGGGTTCGCTTTCGGGGAACCTTTGCGCGGCGGAGACGGTTTCGCGATCGTCTCGCGGTTGATGGGGTCGGGCAGTATGTCGAAGGAAGCAGTTGCAGCTTGCTGGGCGCGAATCCGCGGCCGTCTACGCGGCGAGTTCGGCGACGCAGCCTACCGCAACTGGTTGAAGGCCATGACCCTGGTCGAGGTGCGCGACAGCGTCGTGCGCATCGCGGCGCCGACCCGCTTCAAGCGCGACTGGATCCACAACAATTTCGGCGCCCGCATCCGCGCGCTTTGGCAGTCCGAGGATCCGCACGTCCGCGACATCGAAATCATCGTGATGCCCGAGCGCGTGGGCGGCGGCGCCAGCGAAGAGGATGCCGATCTGCCCGAGCGTGCGGTCGGCGGAAGCGCGCCGCAGGAACCGGCGCCGGCGCGGACCGCCGGCGGCGAGGACGTCGAGACCGCCGAGCGGGTGGACGACATCTCGGCCCGGCTCGATCCCCGCTTCACCTTCGAGAATTTCGTCGTCGGCAAGCCGAACGAACTGGCCTATGCCGCCGCCCGCCAGGTGGCCGAGACAGTCAATGTCCGCTTCAATCCGCTCTTCCTCTATGGCGGCGTCGGGCTGGGCAAGACGCATCTGATGCACGCCATCGCCTGGCACATCCGCAAGCGCCAGCCGAGCCGCAAGGTGGTCTATCTTTCGGCCGAGAAATTCATGTACCAGTTCATCCGCGCGCTGCGGCTGAAGGAAACCGTCGCGTTCAAGGAGCAGTTCCGCGCGATCGATGTGCTGATGGTCGACGACGTGCAGTTCTTCAGCGGCAAGGATTCGACCCAGGAAGAGTTCTTCCACACCTTCAATGCCTTGATCGACCAGAACAGCCAGGTCGTGATCTCGGCCGACAAGTCGCCCAACGACCTGGCCGGCGTCGAGGAGCGGGTGAAGTCGCGCCTGGCCTGGGGCCTGGTGGCCGACCTGCATCCGACGACCTACGAATTGCGGCTGGGCATCCTGCAGTCCAAGGCCGAGCAGGGCATCGCCAAGGTGCCCGGCAACGTATTGGAGTTCCTGGCGCATCGCATCACCTCGAACGTCCGCGAACTGGAAGGCGCGCTGACCCGGCTGGTCGCCCATGCCGATTTCGTCGGCCGGCCGATCACGCTCGACAGCGCCCAGGACGTGCTGAAGGACCTGCTGCGGGCCAACAGCCGGCAGGTGACGATCGAGGAGATCCAGAAGCGGGTTGCCGAGCACTACAACATCAAGTTCGGCGACATGCATTCGCCGCGGCGCGCCCGCGCGGTGGCCCGGCCACGCCAGGTCGCCATGTACCTGGCCAAGGCGCTCACCTCGCGCTCGCTGCCCGAGATCGGCCGCAAGTTCGGCGGGCGCGACCACACCACGGTGATGCATGCCGTGCGCAAGGTCGAAGAGCTGCGCGCCAGCGACACCGGGTTCAACGAAGACGTCGAGCTGCTGCGCCGGATGATCGAGGGCTGAAGCCCGCCGGGGACCTTCCCGCCACCCGGAATTTCCTGGACGATCGCCCCTTTCCGGGCCGCCCGGCGGCCATGGAATCGGGGGTGGATTCGGGCGATCTGTGCTATACTGCCACCCCGTTCGCGAGGGTCTGCAGGCCGACATTTTCCATGCCCGGCGGCGCCTCTGATCGGGGCCGGTAGGACACCGGTTTTTCACCCAAAAGTTGTAGAGAATTCAACGCCCGCCTGCCGGTGATACGGATATGAAGCTGACCATCGAACGAGCAGCGCTGCTCAAGGCCCTGGCCCATGCGCAAAGCGTCGTCGAGCGCCGCAACACCATTCCGATCCTGTCCAACGTGCTGCTGGAGGCCGCGCCCGGCGGCCTCGCGCTGACCGCGACCGACATGGACCTGGCGATCGCCGAGCAGACCGCGGCCGATGTCGCGATGCCCGGCGCCACCACGGTGTCCGTGCATACGCTCTACGACATCGTGCGCAAGCTGCCCGACGGCGCGCAGGTCGAGATCGCCACCGGCGACGCCGAGGGCGGCGATGGCGGCCAGCTGGGGCTGCGCGGCGGGCGGTCGCGCTTCCGTTTGCCTACCCTGCCGCGCGACGATTTCCCGATGCTGGGCGACAACGCCGAGCTGCCGCACGCCTTCTCGCTGCCGGCGAGCGAGCTGAAGGCGCTGATCGACCGCACGCGCTTCGCCATCTCGACCGAGGAGACGCGCTACTACCTGAACGGCATCTACCTGCATGCCGCCAAGAACGGCGACGGGACCTTGCGCGCGGTGGCGACCGACGGGCACCGCCTGGCGCGCGCCGAGACGGCGCTGCCGTCGGGCGCCGCCGGCATGCCCGGCGTGATCGTGCCGCGCAAGGCGGTCGCCGAGCTCTACAAGCTGGTGCAGGACTCGGCCGACCCGGTGGCGGTCAACCTGTCGAACACCAAGATCCGCTTCGCGCTCGACAGCGTCGTGCTGACCTCGAAGCTGATCGACGGCACCTTCCCCGACTACGAGCGCGTGATCCCGGCCAACAACGACAAGTCCATGGAGGTCGACAGCCGCGAGTTCGCCGCCGCGGTCGACCGCTGCCAGACGATCGCCGCCGAGAAGTCGCGGGCCGTCAAGCTGAGCCTGAAGAAGAACA
>JADZDN010000268.1 GCA_020851015.1 Alphaproteobacteria bacterium
GGCGCGATCTGCTACGCCATCAAGGCCAACGGCAACCTGGCCGTGGTGCGGACCTTCGCCGAGCTGGGCGCCGGCGCCGACGTCGTGTCGCTGGGCGAGATGAAGCGCGCGCTGCAGGCTGGCATCCCGGCCGGCCGCATCGTCTTCTCCGGCGTCGGCAAGACCGAGGAGGAGATGCGCGAGGCCCTGGCCTGCGGCATCCTGCAATTCAACCTCGAATCCGCGGACGAGCTCGAGGCGCTGTCGCGCATCGCGGCGGCGGCGGGCAAGCGCGCCGGCGTGGCGCTGCGCGTCAATCCCGACGTCGACGCCCGCACCCACGAGAAAATCTCCACCGGCAAGAAGGGCGACAAATTCGGCATCGACTTCGCCCAGGTGCCGGCGATCGCCGCCCGGGCGATGCACCTGCCGGGCATCGCGCTGGAGGGGCTGGCGGTCCATATCGGCTCGCAGCTCACCTCGGTCGAGCCCTATCGCGCCGCGTTCGCGCGCCTGGCCGACTTGACGCGCAAGCTGCGGGGCGACGGCGTCCCCATCCACGGCCTGGATCTCGGCGGCGGAATCGGCATCGCCTATGCCGAGGACGGGGCGCCGACCATCGACGTGGCCGACTACGCGGCCGTCGTCGCCGAAACCGTGGGGAACCTCGGCTGCCGGCTCGTGTTCGAACCGGGGCGGTCAATGGTCGGCAATGCCGGGCTGCTGCTGACCCGGGTGATCGGGGTCAAGGACGGCGAGGCGCGGCGCTTCGTGATCGTCGACGCCGCCATGAACGACCTGGCCCGGCCGGCTATGTATGGGGCCCATCACGCGATCCGCCCGGTCCGCTTGCCGGCCGCCGGCTCCGTGGAATCCCCGGTCGACGTGGTGGGGCCGATCTGCGAGTCGAGCGACCGCTTCGCGGCCCAGCGCAGCCTGCCGCCCCTGGTCGCGGATGATTTACTTGTGTTGCTTTCTTGTGGTGCATACGGTTTCGTCATGGCCTCGACCTACAACATGCGGCCCCTGGCCGCCGAAGTGATGGTCGAGGGCGACCGCTTCGCGACGGTCAGGCCGCGCCAGAGCTACGAGGCGTTGTTGGGCCAGGACCGGCTGCCGGACTGGATGGCGGCGGACCAGCCCCGGGAGATCCGTGGAGCAGCCTGAGATCGCCGGGCCACAGGAGCCGATTTGAGCGAAAGGATTGATCCTAAAGAACAATTGATTCCCCTGCCGCCGGGGCGCCTGGCGCTGGCCTGGGCCGCCTTGCTGTGGGAACGGCTGTGGCCGGCCCTGTGGCCGCTGGTCGGCGTGGCGGTGCTGTTCGCCTCCCTCGCCTTCCTCGACGTCCTACCGGACCTGCCGTTCTGGACGCATATCCTGATCCTGACGGCCTTTGTCGCCGCCCTGGGCTGGGGGGCGTGGTCCGCTTTCCGCGACATCGCCGCGCCCGACCGCCTGGCCGCCCGGCGCCGCCTGGAGCGCGACAACCGGCTCGACCATCGCCCGCTGGCCGCGCTGGAGGACACGCTGGTCAGCGGCAAGGCCGACCCCTTCGCCGAGGCGCTGTGGAAGGAGCATCGCCGCCGGCTGCTCGACCGGCTGCGGCGCCTGAAGGTGGCGCTGCCCAGCCCCGGCTCGGCCCGGCGCGATCCACTGGCGCTGCGCGTACCCTTGGTGCTGCTGCTGATCGCCGCGCTGGCCGCGGGGTGGGGCGATTTCCTGCCCCGGCTGGAGCGCGCGGTCGTGCCGACGCCCGGTTCCGGCGGCCCGGCCGAGATCCAGGCGCTGGAGCTGTGGATCACCCCGCCGGAATACACCAGCCTGCCGCCGATCTTCCTGCGCGCCGGCGACGTGAAGCCGGAACGCGCCAAGGCCAGCGCCGCCGCGCCGCCCGCGCCGAAGCCCGGCGCCAAGAGCGAGGAGGCGGCCGTCCTGCGGGCGCCGGCCGGCAGCAAGCTGCTGGCGCAGGTCCACGGCAAGCTGGGCGCGCCGCGCCTGAAGCTGGGCGACAGCGAGCAGGCCTTCGCCCCGGTCGACGAAAGCACGCACCGGCTCGAGATGGTGCTGGAAAAAGGCGGCCGCATGTCGGTCGAGGCCGGGCGACGCAGCTTCGGCGCCTGGACGCTCGATGTCGTGCCCGACAGGCCGCCCACCGTCGCCTTCGCGCAGGCGCCCCAGCGCACCCAGCGCTCGGCGCTGCGCATCGAGTATGACGCCAAGGACGACTATGGCGTCGCCGGCGTCAAGGCGACGATCCGCCTGCTGGGCGAGGACGATGCCGTCAAGGCCGGCGAGGAGCCGATCGAGCTGGAACTGCCGTTGGCGGGCCTGCGCCTGAAGCAGGCCAAGGCCGCGAGCTATCACGACCTGACCGCGCATGTCTGGGCGGGGCTCAAGGTCGAGATGCAGCTCACCGCGACCGACGAGCCGGGCCAGACCGGCGAGAGCGAGAAGCTGACGATGGTGCTGCCCGAGCGGGTGTTCAACCATCCCGTCGCGCGCGCGATCGTCGAGCAGCGCCGCCTGCTGTCGCTTTCCCCGGAGAAGCGCCGCGAGGTCGCCGCCGCCCTGTTCGCCCTGGCGCAGCGCCCGCAGCTTTTCTTCGACGACCTGGTCGTGTTCCTGGGCCTCAAGACCGCGCAGGCCCGGCTGATGCGCGACCGCACGCCCGAGGGCACACGCGCGGTACAGGCGCTGATGTGGGACACGGCGCTTCGCGTCGAGGACGGCAAGATGTCGATCGCCGAGCGCGAACTGCGCGAGGCCGAGCGCCGGCTGATGGAGGCGCTCAACAAGAACGCGTCGGACCCGGAGATCGAGAAGCTCATCAACGAATTGCAGCAGGCGCTCGACCAGTACCTGCAGGCGATGATGGAGCAGATGCGCCGGCAGATGGAAATGGGCATGCAGCCGCAGCCGATGGATCCCAACGCGCGCATGGTCGACAGCCGCGAGCTGCAGAAGATGATCGAGCAGGCGCGCGAGCTGGCGCGGTCGGGCAACCGCGATGCCGCCAAGCAGCTGCTGTCGCAATTGCGCGAGATGCTGGAGAACATGCGCCAGGGCATGATGGCGCAGATGTCGCCCCAGCAGCAGCAGGCCATGCAGATGATGCAGGGCCTGCAGGACATGATCAAGCGCCAGCGCGAGCTGATGGACCAGACCTTCCGCGACGCGCAGCAGCAGGGCAAGCTGCCGCA
>JADZDN010000269.1 GCA_020851015.1 Alphaproteobacteria bacterium
GCAAATCGGTCGAGCGCGGCGTGGCGCAGATCCAGGAGATGCTGCCCGACGCCAACAGGATCGGGCGCCAGACCGTCTCGGCCGAGCACATCACGCTCGCCCTGCAATGCGGCGGGTCCGACGGCTATTCCGGCATCACCGCCAATCCCGCGCTGGGCGCGGCCTCGGACCTCGTGGTTCGCCATGGCGGCATGGCGATCCTCAGCGAGACGCCCGAGATCTACGGCGCCGAGCATCTGCTGACGCGCCGCGCGGTGAAGCCGGAAGTGGCCGACAAGCTGATCGAGCGCATCAAGTGGTGGGAGGGCTACTGCGCGCGCAACGACGGCGAGATGAACAACAACCCCTCGCCCGGCAACAAGGCGGGCGGGCTGACCACGATTCTTGAGAAGTCGCTGGGCGCGGCGGCCAAGGGCGGCACGACCAACCTGACCGCCGTCTACAAATACGCCGAGCCGGTGAAAGAGAAGGGGTTCGTGTTCATGGACACGCCCGGCTACGACCCGTGCTCGGCAACCGGCCAGGTGGCGGGCGGCGGCAACGTCATCTGCTTCACCACCGGCCGCGGCTCGGTGTTCGGCTGCAAGCCGGCGCCGTCGATCAAGCTCGCCACCAACACGCCGATGTTCCGCCGCATGGAAGAGGACATGGACATCAACTGCGGCGACATCGTCGACCAGGGCGTGACGATCCAGGAGAAGGGCGAGGAGATCTTCAGGCTGATCCTCGAGGTCGCCTCGGGCAGGAAGTCGAAAAGCGAGGAGTTGGGCATGGGCGACAACGAATTCGTGCCCTGGCAGATCGGCGCGACTATGTGATGATGCGCCGCGCCCTGCTTTCCACGCTCGCGGTCGCGGCGGTCTTCGCCGCGCCGGCCGCCCGGGCCGAAAGCTCGCTGTCGCACCAGCGCGACCCGCTGCGCTACCAGTGGCAGGCGCCGCCGCCGCCGGGAGCGAACCGCAGGCCGTCGGACATCGATCCGTTCGTCGATCCCGAGACCCAGCGCGGCCTGTCGCCGGCCGATCGCCAGAGCCAGAAGAAGGCGCCCGTCGACGACGGCAAGCGCGAGATGGTCGGCCGCGAGAAGCTGTGGACCACGCGCGACCCGCCGGGGCAGCGCGGCGTGTTCGCCTTCCTCGACAACAAGATCGGCGATCCGATCGAGAACATGTTCCCCGACCCGGAGGAGAAGGACGAGTTCGGCGCGCTTCTGTGCCGCGACACGCCGGGCCTGCCGGACTGGCTGGAGTGCACGGACGACAGCATGCGCCAGATGGTGAACGGCGTCTGGAAGCTGCTCTATCGCGGGATCGAGGTCAGCTTCGTCAACTACCGCTACTTCGAGCGCAAGCTGGTCGGGTTCCGCATGGGCTTTCCCACCGCGAACTTCCAGAAGCTGGGCGAGGCGCTGAAGAAGCAGTACGGCCAACCGACCGGCGAGGAGGAGACGAGCTGGCAGCATCGTCTTGGCGGCGTCTACGACATCAAGATCATGGCCTGGAACACGCCGGTCGGCGAGATGACCTTGAAATCGCGCGGCGCGTCGCTGGACGCCGGGATGCTCGCGCTGATCGAGCCCAAGGCCGAGGCCCGCTACAACGACGTGCGGTTCCGCCAGATCGTGCTGCCGCAGCGCCCGGCCGCGATGTCGGACGACGGCTTCGTGATCCATCCGGCCAAGCCGCCTGGGGGAGCAACGCCGGCCGAAGCGAAGCCGGCGGAAGAAAAGCCGGCGGCGCCGGTGCCCAAGCCGGCCCGATAGCTGGTGACCCAGGCCCCCGTGACGTATATTTCGTGGCTGTCCCTGTGGCTGCCCGCGATGTTCTACCGATGAACGACATTCCCGCCGCGCAGGCGCGGCTTTCTCCTGGCGAGGTGGCGCGCTACCGCGCCGAGGGCTACGTGGTCCCGCGCTGGCGCCTGCCGCCGGCGAAGCTGGCCTTCCTGCGCGCGGCGCTCGACCGCCTGCTGGCGGACAACCCGACCATCCGGCCCGAGAAGCTGATCAGCGCGCATATCAGGAAAGGGCCGGAGAACACGCGCGGCAACGACGCGTTCCTGGAATTCGCGCACGACCCGGACCTCTTGGACATTGTCGCGCAGGTGTTGGGGCCGGACATCATCCTGTGGGGCTGCCAGGTGTTCTGCAAGCCGGCGGGCGACGGCATGGAAGTGCCGATGCACCAGGACGGGCGCTACTGGCCGATCCGGCCGCTGGCGACCTGCACGGCGTGGATCGCCATCGACGACAGCCGGCCCGAGAACGGCTGCATGCGGGTGATCCCCGGCTCGCACCGCCAGGGCCATGTCTACGCGCACCGCAAGGACACGCGGCCCGACCTGGCGCTCGACCTGGTGCTGGAGGACGGGCAGCTCGACCCCAGTGCGGCGCACGACGTGGAGCTGGAGGCCGGCCAGTTCTCGCTGCACGACGTCTATCTGGTGCACGGGTCGAACCCGAACCGCTCGACCAGGCGGCGTGCGGGCGTGGCGATCCGCTATATGCCCGCCAGCTCGCTGTTCGACCGCACGCTGATGCAGCGCCAGACTCGCAACGAGGGCTACGTGGTCGACTTCACCACGCGGCCGATTTGGCTGGTGCGCGGGCAGGACCAGGCGGGCAACGACTTCCAGGTCGGCAAGTGCTAGATCGCCGCGCGCATTGAAGGGCTTCGCCGCCGCCTATAGACTCGCCGCTAGCGCACAGCATGAAGGAATTGGGGAGAGAGATCTGATGGCCAAGACGCGCCGCAAGCTCCGGTCGACCGAGTGGTTCGGCAAGATGGACCGCGATGGCATGGCCCATCGCAGTTGGACCAAGAACATGGGCATCCCGCACCACATGTTCGACGGGCGGCCGGTGATCGGCATCGCCAATTCCTGGTCCGAGCTGACCCCCTGCAACGCGCATTTCCGCGACCTCGCCGAGCACGTGAAGCGCGGGATCTACGAGGCCGGCGGCTTCCCGCTGGAGTTTCCGACCTTCTCCACCGGCGAGGTGCTGATGCGCCCGACGGCCATGCTGTTCCGCAACCTGATGAGCATGGACGTCGAGGAGACGTTGCGCTCCACGCCGCTGGACGGCGTGATCCTGCTGGCGGGCTGCGACAAGACCACGCCGGCCCAGCTGATGGGCGCGGCCTCGGTCGATCTGCCGACCCTGCTGGTGTCGGGCGGGCCGATGCTGAACGGGCGCTGGCGGGACCAGACGATCGGCTCCGGCACGCATGTGTGGAAGCTCAGCGAGATGGTGCGCGCAGGCGAGTTGTCGCTGGCCGACTTCATGGGGGCCGAGGCCTGCATGTCGCGCTCGGCCGGGCACTGCATGACCATGGGCACCGCGTCGACCATGGCCAGCATGGCCGAGGCGCTGGGCATCGCGCTGTCGACCAATGCCGCCATCCCGGCAGTCGATTCCCGCCGCTACGTGCTGGCGCACATGGCGGGCCGGCGCATCGTCGAGATGGTGCACGAGGACCTCGTGTTGTCGAAGATCCTCACGCGCAAGGCGTTCGAGAACGCGATCCGCGTCAATGCCGCGATCGGCGGCTCGACCAACGCGGTGGTCCACCTGCTGGCGATCGCGGGGCGCGTCGGCGTCGACCTGAAGCTGAAGGACTTCGACGAGCTGGCGCACGACCTGCCCTGCATCGTCAACCTGATGCCCTCGGGCAAGTACCTGATGGAGGACTTCTACTACGCCGGCGGCCTGCCCATGGTGATGAAGGAGATGGGCAAGAACCTGCACCGCGACGCGCTGAC
>JADZDN010000270.1 GCA_020851015.1 Alphaproteobacteria bacterium
ATTGGACCTTGGCGTTGTCGGGCACGCGGTCGCGATAGCGGTTGTTGTCGCTCTGCTTGTTCGCGTTCCGCATGTCGCGGTCGAACTTCTCCTTGGCGAGGCGCTCGCGTTCCTGCTCCTGCTTCTTCAGCTCGGCCTGGCGCTCGAGCAGCTTCTGGCGCTGGATCTGCGGGTCGTTGTTGTAGGCGCCGGAGGAATAGGGATTGCGGCCGCGGTTGTAGGCGTCCATGCGCCGCTTGGCGGCGGCCTCGTCGAGCTTCTGCTGCTCGGCCTCCTTGCGCTTCTTCTCCTCGTAGGCGCGCTTGGCCTCGTCCTCGCGGGCGCCTACATTCTCCGCGTCGGTCTTGATCGACGCGGCCTGGGCGATCTCGACGCGCGGCGCGGCCAGGAGCGGCAGCGGCGGCAGCGCGAGCGTGAGCGCGATCGCGCCGGACAGCAGGCGTTGCCCGAAGCTCGTGTAGCGGATCATCGGCACCCCCTCGTGCGCGTTGCGCCCGATGCGTTGCGCGCGTGCCTAAACCACTCGATCCGCCTATACTAAACTGGGTGCGCGCCGGTTCAAGTGATGTCGATCACAGGGCGCGCGCGCCGGCGCGCCGCCGTGGCCTCCCAATTGGGAGGGGGGATGTCCTGATGACCCGTCGGATCGTTCCGCTGCCGTTCCCGGCCGCCGTCCTCGCGCTCCTCGCCCTGCTGGCCGGCGCCCAGCCGCTGGCGGCCCCGGCCTCCGCCCAGGGGCTGGAGATGAAGAATTCCGGCGGCAATCCCGCGGCCTTCGAGGTCGAGCTGGCGCAGGTCGGCGGCAAGGGACCGTCGCTGCAGAGCGAGGCGATCGGCACGCTGCGTTGCGACAAGCGCGACGCGATGGTCGGCGTGCAGATCAAGCAGGGCCAGGCGGTGGACTACATCCGCCCGGTCTGCGCCGAGGTCGCCTGCACGGGCGGCAAATGCGCCTGGGCGCAGGCCGACGCCTATGACGGCGACGAGTACGCCGGCAATCCCGACGGCGGCACGGCGGTGTTCATGGAATGCCCGACCACCCACGTGATCGCCGGCTATGACGGGGTGGCGGCCAACCGCGGCGCCTATGTCGGCACGCTGCGCTTCGCCTGCGCGCCGATCGCCGCGATGCAGAAGCTGCGCGACGGCCGCGCGGTGTTCAAGCTGGCGGCCGCCGCGCCGGTCTGGGCCGAGCGAGTCGACCCCTACGGCGCGCCGGTCACCGAGGAGCCCGACCAGCAGCACTTCACCCGCGGCACGCAGGTGACGGAGTACTGCAAGGGCGCCGGCGCCACCGGCCTGTCGATCGCGGTGGCGCCGATGGTCAATGTCGGCATCGACCAGGGCAAGCTGGCGCAGTCGTTCAAGGACATGATCAACCCGAACAGCTACCAGCAGACCATGCCGTGGGACATGATGAAGGTCGACAAGAGGCCCAAGATCGTCCAGGCGTTCTCGTTGTTCTGCGCGAAGGGGCAGTGAATGAGTCCCCCTCCCCTTGCGGGAGGGGGACAGGGGGAGGGGCTTGTCGCGGAGGACCCGCGTTGATGAGGCCGACCGAGGCACGGAACCACCAAGGCACCAAGACACCAAGGAGACGGGATCGGTCTTTGCGATGGGCGTGGTATCCGTCGCGTGGTCGTGCAGAGTTTTTTTTTGCCCTTGGTGCCTTGGTGTCTTGGTGGTTTCCGAGCGGATAGGTGGACCGCGTGCACGGTCAGTGCGCGAGAGGCCCCCTCCCCCTATCCCCCTCCCGCAAGGGGAGGGGGGACAGGATCTTCGATAAGCGTGGTATGCGCTCGGGGGGGACGGGATTGATCTGGGATCGCCGGTCTTCTTCGCCCCCTCCCTCTTGATGGGGGAGGGTCGGGGTGGGGGTGTTTCGCGCCGCTGCGGACCGCCCTATTCCTCCGGCTCGGTCGTGAACATCAGCGGGTAGCCGCGGCGGCGGCCGGCTTCGGTGGCGTTGGCGGCCTTGGTTTCCGCCACGTCCTTCGTGTAGACCGCGACCACGCAGGCGCCGCGCTGGTGGGCGGTCATCATCACGCGGTGGGCCTGCGCGTCGCTCATGCGGAACTCGGCGCGCAGCACCGTCACCACGAATTCGCGCGGCGTGTAGTCGTCGTTGAGCAGGATGACCTTGTAGAGGCGCGGGCGCGCGGTCTTGGCCGCGGTCCTGGGCTCGGTCTTCGCGCGGGGCCTGGTGGCGATGTCGCTCATCGCCCGGGCACGCGCGTCAGTTCTGCGCCGGCTTCCTGGGCGGGATGTCCTGCACCTGCTTGCCCTTGGCGCCGTCCTTCGGAGGCGCGACATCCGGCTTGCCCGGCGCGGCGGCGCCCTGGGTCGTCTTGGCGGGAATCGGCGTGCCGATGTAGACGTCCTGCTTCAGCGCGGCGTCCAGCTCCTGCTGCTGGCGGCTGCGCAATTCCGCCTCCTCCTTCGTCGCGACCGGCTCGCCGCCCAGCTTCTCGGCGGCGGTGGGCGCGCGCTTGGGCTGGCCGTTCTGGGCCAGCGCCGGCCCCAATGCGAGCCCCGCCATGGCAAGGGCGGCGGCGAGGACCATCGAACGCAACAACGCGGTCTGCATGACTTCCTCCATCCCTCAGGAGCGCTGACGCGCCGCGGGCGCAACCTGGTCCCGATCGTGACCGGCCCGATCGGGAGGCGCCAGCCCGGGCGCCACGCTGCCCTGCTTCTGCGGCTGGGGCGCGGGCGGGCCGGTCTCCGGCTTCGGCGGCGCGGTACATTGCATCTGCTTCTGGCTGATCGCAAGCGACAGCTCGGCGAGCTCGCGCCGCAGCCGCGCCTCGGTCGCGCGGCCGTCGGCCAGCGGGTCGGAGACGATGGTCGGCACGCCGGCCGTCCATTCGATCGGCAGCGGGCCGCTCTTGACCGCCCAGGCGACGGCGCTGCCCGCGACCAGCCCGGCGACGAGGAACAGCAGCCAGAAGACCCAGCCCCCCATCGGCGCATAGCGCGGCCGAGCCGCGCCGGCGGCTGCGGCTGCCGCCGCGGCCTCGGCCGCCGCGCGGCGCGCCGCCGCGCCGTCGCCCCCCGGACGGGCGGCGCCGCGGATGCCGTAGCGGGTCAGCGTGGTGGGCTCGGCCGCGGTCGCGGCGGCCGGCGCGTAGCCCCAGGCCACCACGATCGGCTGCTCGCCGGCCAGGAACACGCATTCCTCGCCGGGGAAGCTCTGCGCCAGTTCCAGGAGCGCGCCGAACTGGCGCTGCTGCGGGTTGGTCGCGGCGGCGAACTCGGCGGCCAGCTTCCTGATGTCGTCGGCCAGCACGGCGATCGCCGCGCGCGCCTTCTGCTGCTGCTCGGGCGGCGTATCGGCCAGCGGCACGGCCTTGCCATCGGCGGTGGTGTACCAGGCGATCGCGTCGCGCGCGGGATCGGCCACCGGCTCGGCGAACAGCAGCGCGTGGCTGGGCGACAGGCGGCTGGCGATCAGCGCGGCGATCTGCTGCTGCGCCTGGGCGACGGTCTGGCCCTGCGCGCCGAGCGGCCGCAGGCCCGCGCGCGGCGTGGTGCAGAGGAGGACCGGGCGCGCCATCGCGCTAGCCGATCCTGGGCGCCTTGCAGCGCCCGTCCGAGGTTTCCACCGGCACGTTGTTGGCCTTGAGGAACGCGACCAGGTCGGCGGTGGTGAGCGAGATGTTGCTTTGGCGGTGCGATTTCTTGTCCAGCGCGATCAGCGTGTTGATGCCCACCACGCGGCCGCACAGGTCGAGCAGCGGCCCGCCGCTGTTGCCGTGCGACAGGATGGCGGTGTGGATGATCGCGCCGGCGCCCTGGGGCTGGGTCTGGATCGTGCTGACGATGCCGTTGCTGACCACGGCATCGGGCACCGAGGTCAGATCGCCCTGCATCAGCGCCTGGAAATGCGCGTCGTGCTGGATCACGAAGCCGGGAAACCCGGCCGCCACCACCTGGTCCAGGCGGTCGAGCGTGGCGGTGATGCGCAGCACCTGCACCTTGCCGCCGGAATCGGGCGGCACCTGCAGCAGCGCGTAGTCGCGCAGGATCTCCGGGTTCTCGGGCGTGATCGCCATGATCTTGACCGGGACGACGCGGCCCAGCGCCTTGCTGATGATGTAGGCCTTGCCGTCCTTGGCCGTCTCGACCACGTGGCGGTTGGTGGCGACGTAGCCCGGCGCGACGAAGAAGCCGGTGCCCTTGCTGCCCTCGGCGATCA
>JADZDN010000271.1 GCA_020851015.1 Alphaproteobacteria bacterium
CCGCGGCGGTGAACAGGACCGCCAGCAGCGGCAGCGACCGCACCGTGTCGATCAGCAGTCCGGCCACCCAGCGGAAGGCCGGCAGCTCGGACTGCCGCGTCAGGGCCAGCAGGACCGCCATCGGCATGCCCAGGATCGCGACCGAGGCGAACGTGAAGATCGTCAGCGCCAGCCCGCCCCAGCGTTCCGTGCCGACGCTCGCCAGGCCGAAGACGCCGCCGCGCATCAGGACGTAGAACGCCAGGAATCCGCCCAGCCACAGCGCGGAAAGCCGCATCGCGTGCCAGAACCACGGCACGCAGGACAGGATCGCGACCATGACGATGGCGATGCAGGCCAGGCCCGACCGCCAATGCTCCTCGAACGGGTAGAGGCCGAAGATGATCAGGCGCCAGCGCGCCGTGATCACCGCCCAGCAGGCGCCGCCGCGGCCGCACTGCGCGGCGGTGGGCGCGGACCACACGGCATCGATGAACGCCCAGTGCGCGAGCCGCGGAACCAGCCATACCAGGAACGCCAGGCACGCCAGCGAGATGATCGCGTCGCGCCAGGTTCCGAACATGCGCCGCGCGAGCGTCGACACCGCCGAGTCCGGGGCGGGCGGCAGTTCGGTGGCGATGGTCGCGCCGGCGCTCATGTCATTGCCATCCCGCGATCATTGCCGCTTGGTCTCGTAGCCCTTGAGGGCGATCGACCGGTTCACCGCGTTCATCGCCGAGGCGATGAGGTAGTTGATCAGCAGGAACCCGCTCATCATGATCAGCAGGATCTCGATCGTCTGGCCGCTCTGGTTGATCGCGGTCGAGCTGACCATGAACAGGTCGCTGAAGCCGAAGGCGATGCCGACGGTCGTCGCCTTCATCAGCCAGACGAACTGGTTGCCCAGCGGCGGGACGATCGTGCGCAGCGCAAGCGGAATGCGGACCAGCCGATAGACCCGGAAGGGGGTGAGGCCGAGCGACCGCGCGGCCTCGATCTGGCCGCGGTTGACGGACAGCAGGCCGCCGCGAACGATCTCGGCGATATAGGCGCTGCCGAAGAAGACGATAGCAATGACCAGGGCCGAGAATTCGGGCATCAGCCGCATGCCGCCGTTGAACCGCAGCCCCTGGAGCTGGGGAAACGAGATCAGCCCGGCGCGCGCGTCGTAGTTCAGCGCGACCACGCCGCCGGCCGCGGCGAGGGCGAGGAGCAGGATGCCCCACAGAACGCGCCGCCGCAGCGCCCTTGCGGTCTGCAGGGCCGGAATCTGGATCGCCGCCACCGCCGCCGCGACCGCCCCGACGACGATGCCGCCCAGCATCAAGAAGCCGCTGGTGGGAAGCGCCAGAAACGGCGCATAGACGCCCCGGCTGGAAAGATAGAACCAGCCGCCGAGCGTGAACGCCTGGCGGGGCGGCGGCAGGTGCGTGAGGATCGCGTACCAGAACAGGCCCTGCAGGATGAGCGGCACGTTGCGGAATATTTCCACGTAGACCGTGCCGAGGAAGCCGAGCAGCGGGTTCTGGCCGACGCGCGCCATGCCGATCAGCGTTCCAAGCACGGTCGCGGCGACCAGGCTGATGCTGCCCACGAGCAGCGTGTTGAGGAATCCGACCAGGAAGACTTTCCAGTACGGATCGCGGATGGTGTAGTCGAGGATCGCGAAGGAAACGTCCCAGCCGGTCGAGCGCTGCAGGAAGTCGAAGCCCGTCGCGATGCCCTGCGCGACCAGGTTCTGGCGCGTCGTCAGCACGAAGGTGACGAGCAGCAGGCAGGCGCCGCCGACCAAAGCGACTTGGTAGACGTAAGAGCGAAACCGCGCGTTTCGAAGCAGCGCCGTCATTCAGGTGAAAACCGCATGCACCGCTACAGGGTAGCGGCCCGAACCGTCCCGGTCGAAGGGTGCCGGTGCGGGCACCCTTCGCCTTCCGGGCCGGAGCGCGTGCCGGTCAGTCGATGACCAGCGGGTACAGTACCCCGCCGTCGCGGATCAGCGCGTTGACGCCCCGCTTCATCTTGTACGGCCCGCCGAGCGTGCGGTCGAAAATCTGCTTGTAGTTGCCGACCTGCTTGATGACGTCGTAAGCCCAGGTCTCGCTGAGCCCGAGCCGCTTGCCGATGCCCGGCGTATTGCCCAGCATCCGCTCGATGGTCGGGTTCGCCGGCTTGGCCTTGTGCTGGTCGACGTTCTCGCTGGTGATGCCGTATTCCTCGGCGGTCAGCAGCACCGTCATCATCCAGTTGGCGACGTCGACGAAGTTGTCGTCGCCCTGGCGCATCGCGATGCTCTGGGGTTCGACCGCCAGGATGTCCGGCAGGGCCGCGTACTTGCTCGGATCGGGGGCCTGGGCGATCGAGATGTAGAGGTTCGGCCCCCACAGGGCGATGGCGTCGCAGCGGCCGGAGAAGAAGGCGCTGCGCATCTCCTCGGCCTTCTCGAACGAGACGACCTCGAACTTGACCTTGAGGTTGGTCAGGTAGTCCGCCGCCAGACGCTCGGTGCTGGTTCCCGCCGTCGAGCACATCGACGCGCCGTTCAGGTCCTTCGCCAGCTTGGCGCCCGTCGCGACATTGACCGCGATCTGCGTGGCGCCCAGGAAATAGGGCTGGCTGAACTGCAGGCCGAGCTCGGTGTCGCGGCCGAGCGTCCAGCCGGTGACCTTGATGATCACGTCGATGTCGCCGGACTGCAGCGCCGGAAAGCGCTGCGCGAAGCTGACCGGCACGATCTTGAGCTTGGACGGCGATCCCAGGATCGCCGTCGCCAGCGCCTTGCACAGCTCGATGTCGAAGCCCTTCCAGTTGCCGGCGGCATCGACCTCGGCGAAGCCGAGATAGGTGCCGTTATGGCCGGTGCACAGCAGGTGCCCGCGCTCCTTGATCGTCTTGACCGTATCGCCCAGGCCGGCTTCGGCCGTGCTGCTGGTCGCGGCGATCG
This sequence comes from Alphaproteobacteria bacterium, assembly GCA_020851015.1. The sequence goes on from JADZDN010000271.1 coordinate 2,921, forward strand.
CCACCATGGCGAACAAGCCGAGGATCGACTTCACAAATCCCATCTTCATCACCGTCTCCCGTTCTATTCCCCTTGCCCGGCGCCGCGGCGGACGCTGGCCGTGTTTCCCTGCGACTCCGGCGCCTCGTGGACTCAAGGCCCCGGACCGTTGCGCCCCCTCATATTGACGCAGCGGCGAACGATTGTTAAAGCCTATCGGCTATTGATCCATAACTCCAGTATCCGATACGAGGATGCGAAAATCAATCCCCGCGGATTGGTCGCTTCCCTTTAAGAGAAGGTGCCAGGTCATGCGGTTCGACGGTCGCGTAGCACTCATCACCGGCGCGGCAAGCGGCATCGGGCGCGGCTGCGTCGAGCGTTTCCTGGCGGACGGCGCCCGCGTCGCCGCGCTGGACGTCGATGCCGAGGCCGGCCGGCAGATGGTCGCCGACCTCGCCGGCCAGGGCGACATCGCATTCGAGGAATGCGATGTCGGAGTCAAGACCGCGGTCGACCGAGCGGTCGCCGCGGTCCTGGCGCGCTTCGGCACGATCGACGTGCTGGTCAACAACGCGGGCATCACCCGCGCCGGCGATTTTCTGGCGATGCGCGAGGAGGATTTCGACCTCGTCATCCAGACCAACCTGAAATCGGTGTTCCTGTTCGGGCAGGCGGTCGGGCGGCACATGGTCGAGCGCGGCAAGGGCGGCGCCATCGTCAACATGTCGTCCACCAGCGTGATCATGACCATGCCCAACATCGCGCCCTACGCGGCGTCGAAGGGCGGCATTTCGTCGCTGACCCGCGCGATGGCGCTGCATTTCGCGCCCCACAACATCCGCGTCAACGCGGTCGGCCCGGGCACGATCGTCACCAAGATGACCCAGTCGCGCAGCTTGCAGGATCCCGCCCAGGTGCGCCGCATCCTCTCGCGCACGCCGCTTGGCCGCTTCGGCCAGCCCTCGGATGTCGCTTCGGTGGTCGCGTTCCTGGCGAGCGACGATGCGGGTTACGTGACGGGCCAGACGCTCTATGTCGACGGCGGCCGGGCCGGGCTCAACTACACCGTACCCGTGCCCGAGTAGGCATCCCGGCGCTATTGCCCCGCGCGGGCGTTGCTGGCCACCAGATCCTGATAGAGCCGGTCGAGTCGCGCCGTCACGGGGCCCGGACGGCTCGCGCCGATCATGCGGCCGTCGATGCGCGCAACCGGCGTCACGCCGCCGAACGTGCCGGTCACGAACGCCTCGTCGGCGCTGTAGGTCTCGGCCAGGGTGAAGTCGCGCTGCTCCACCGCGATGGCGTTGGCGGCGCACAGGTCGATCACGTTCTGGCGCGTGATGCCCTTGAAGTTGAACCGCCCGGTCGAGGTGACGACGCGATCGCGCGCGACGATGAAGAAATTGGTCGAGTTGCAGCTGGCGACGAAACCGGAGGGGTCGAGCATCAGCGCCTCGTGCGCGCCGGCCTCGATCGCCTGCAGCAACGCCTGGATCAGGTTCAGCCGGCTGTGCGAATTGAGGCGGAGGTCGAAAACGTCCGGCGCGCTGCAGCGGAACGTGCTGGTGAACAGCGCGATGCCGTTCTTCTTGATGGCCGGGTCCGGCTGCTTGTACTCCGCCGCGATCACCACCGTTGGCGGGCCGACCACGTTCCGCGGATCCTGGTTGGGCGTGCTCTTGGGCCCGCGCGTCACCATCAGCCTGATGTGCGCACCGTCGGTCATCCCGTTGGCGCGGCAGGTCTCCTGGATCGCCGCCAGGACCTGCTGGCGGGTCTTGCCGATATCGAGCGCGATCGTCCGCGCGCCGGCGAACAGGCGGTCGAGGTGCTGCTCGGCGAACACCACGACGCCGTTGACCAGCCGGAATCCCTCCCACACCCCGTCGCCCAGCACGAAGCCGCTGTCGAACACGGACACCACGGCTTCGCCGCGCGGAACCAGTTTCCCGTTCACATGGATGCGCACCGCGTCGTTGCGGGGGTCTTTGACATGCGTCTGGGCCCCGGTTCCGGTTTGCTGCACTGGCCTGCTCCTTCGCGCGATCCGGCCGGGGGTTTCCCCAACCATGGCGCGCGACTATAGGCCAGCCTCGGCCCGTGGCGAAGGCGGGCGGCGGCGCGCCGGGCGTTCAGGCGCGGGCCAGGGCGTTCTCCAGCTGCTGCTTGGTCATCTTGGAGCGGCCCTCGATTCCCTTGGAGCGCGCCTTGCGGTAAAGCGCGTCCCTGGTCGTCCCGCCCGCTTTGCGCGCCCGACTGCGGGCCGCCTTGGCGCCACTCGCGGTCAGGCCGATCGCGTTCCGGCCGCCCATGGCCCGCGAGCTCTCCCGCCGGCCTGCCGCGCCGACACGCGACTTGCCTTCGGCTTCCTGCTGGGAGGTCTCGCCGATCGCTTCCTTTTGCTTGCTGCGGGCCAGGCGCTTCTGGTTCTCCCGGTCGCTGTCGTATTTCGATGCGCCGGCCTCGCTGAGCGCAATCGCAATGGCTTGGCGCCGGCTCTTGACCTTGCCGCCTTTCCCTCGTCGACCGCTCCGGAGTTCGCCGTGCTCGAATTCGTGCATGACGCGGCCGATGGTCTTGCGTTGGCGGGGCGACGTCTTGGACATGGCCTGTTTCCTTTCAAGATGATTGGCGTGCATAGAACCGCGGCGGCGCGCATCGGTGCCGCGCTTCGCGCGAAACTTTTCGGAACAGCGGCCAGCGCGGCGCGTTCATCCGCCGCGGCGCCCGGAATCAGGCGATCCAGACCGCCAGGCCGTAGAAGATCGCCGCCACGGCCGCCGCCGCCGGCATGGTCACGACCCAGGCTACGACGATGCTCGCGGCGACGTTCCAGCGCACCGCCGATATCCGCCGCGCGGCCCCGACCCCGACGATCGCGCCGGTGATCGTGTGCGTCGTCGAGACCGGTATGCCGAGCCAGGTCGCGAGGAACAGCGTCGCCGCGCCGCCGCTCTCGGCACAGAAGCCCTGCATCGGCGTCAGGCGGGTGATCTTGGACCCCATCGTGCGCACGATGCGCCAGCCGCCCAGCAGCGTGCCGAGCGCCATCGCCGCCTGGCAAGCGAGGACGACCCACAGCGGAACGTAGAAGCGCTCGCCCAAATGGCCGCCGGCGAACAGCAGCCCGGCGATGATTCCCATGGTCTTCTGCGCGTCGTTGCCGCCGTGGCCGAGCGAATAGAGCGATGCCGACCCGAACTGCAGCACGCGAAAGATACGGTCAACCGCCAGCGGGGTGCGGCGCACGAACGCCCAGGACACCGCCAGTACGATGGCGAGCGCCAGCAGGAATCCGAACAGCGGCGACAGGACGATCGCCGCCACCGTCGTCAGCACCCCCTTCCACGCGATCGCGGCGAGGCCCGCCTTCGCCGTGCCCGCGCCCAAGAGCCCGCCGATCAGCGCATGCGAGCTGCTGGACGGGATGCCGGCCCACCACGTGACCAGATTCCACGATATCGCGCCCATCAGCGCGGCGAAGATCACGGGCGGCGCGATAACCCCCGGCTCGATGATGCCGGTGCCGATCGTCTGGGCCACATGCAGCCCGAAAAAAAGGAAGGCGATGAAGTTGAAGAAGGCCGCCCAGAACACCGCCGCGCGCGGCGGCAGCACGCGGGTCGAGACGATCGTGGCGATCGAGTTCGCCGCATCGTGCAGCCCGTTCAGGAAGTCGAAGACGAGCGCGACGGCGATCAGCGCGACGAGAACGCCCAGGACGGTCGCATCCATCGGTGATTCTCCGGGACCGCTCAGGCGTGCTCGATCACGACCGACTGGATCTGGTTGGCGACGTCGTCGAAGCTGTCGATCACCTGCTCCAGATGGTCGTAGATCTCCTTCCCGCGCATAAAGTCCATTGGATCGCCCGACTTGCAGCTTTCGTAGAGCTTCTTCAGGCCGCGATCGTGGATCTCGTCGCCGCGCCCCTCGATCTGCGTCAGTTGCAGGCACATCTCGTTGAGCTGGCCCGCGTGCTCGCCGATGTTCTCGAGCAGCGGCACGGCGCGCGCGACGAGCTGGGCCGCCTGGATGATGGCGTCCGCCATCGCGCGCATGTCCGGTTCAAACCGGGTCAGCTCGAACAGGATGATAGCCTTTGCGGTCTTCTGCATCTGGTCGATCGCATCGTCCATCGCGCCGATCAGGTCGCGGATGTCGCCCCGGTCGAACGGCGTCACGAACGTGGTGCGGATGCCGATCAGGACGTCGCGCGTTACGGCGTCGGCCTGCTCTTCCAGCCGCACGACTTCCGCGCAGTGCGCGGATACCCCGTCGCCGTCCTCCAGCATCCGGCGCAGCGCCTCGGCGGCCGCGGTTACCATCGTCGCATGGCGCTGGAACAGCGGAAAGAACAGACGCGTATGCGGCATCAGCCGCTGGAACCAGCCCATCATGGCGACAGCTTCCCCGCTCGTAACCGCCAGCCTCGAACCGCTGCGCGCAGCGGCCGGGCCGTGGCGCACGCTAGCACGGCAGCCGGGACAGGTTCATCGGCGTCACGATCCGTCCTTCCTGTGGAACGCCGCGCGCAGCTTCTGCTTCGCAACCTCCAAACGCTTGCACTGAGGGGCCGTCAGGTTCTTGCCCGCGCGGTTGATGTAGAAGGTCAGCATCGACATCGCCGACCTGAACGGGCTCGATTTCCGCCGGCGACTGTGCTCGGCCGAGCGTTTCAGGGATTGCGCGATGCGCCCCGGCGCCTGGTTGAAGACATCCTTTTCCAGGTCCAGCGCATCGCTTTCCTGGGTGACGCGGGCCGACCACCGCCGATTTTTCCGCGCAGCCATGACCACTCCTGCATTCGGCTATTCTCGACCGGAACGCGTCGTGCGGCCACGTGTTCCAGACGGGCCCGGTAAAGTCGCAGGCGCCGTTCAAGCCAAGCTATTGAATTGCGGTACGTATTGCCGCGCGTCTGGGTTGACACCGGGCCGAATCCGGTTAGCGTCACCCGCCATGTTCGCCCCGCACCGCCTTGTTCCGGCCACCGCCACGTGAACGAATTCGAATACATCGCGCCCGCCACGGTCGAGGAAGCGGTCGCCCAGCTCGGCGCCGGCGCCCGCGCGCTGGCCGGCGGCACCGACCTGATCGTGCAGATGCGCGAGGGGCGCCGCCAGGTCGGCCGCGTCGTCGACTTGAAGCGGATCGCCGAACTGAACCAAGTGGCAGCGATGCCCGATGGCGGCGTCGCCATCGGCGCGGCGTTGAACGTGACCGCGCTGGCGGCCCATCCGGCGATGGCCGTCTATCCCGCGCTGGTCGAATCCGGCCGGATGATCGGCAGCTACCAGATCCAGAACCGCGCGAGCATCGGCGGCAATGTCTGCAACGCCGCCCCGTCCGCCGACGCGGTGCCCGCGCTGATCTGCCTGGACGCGCGCGCGGTCGTCGCCGGGCCCGGCGGCAGGCGGGACGAGCCGGTCCAGGCGCTGTTCGCCGGCCCGGGCCGGACGACGCTGGGGCCGCAGGACATTCTCGTATCGCTGCGCCTGCCGGCGCCGGCCGAGCGCAGCGCCGCCGCCTATCTGCGCTTCACGCCGCGGCGCGAAATGGACATCGCCGTCGCGGGCGTCGGCGCATGGCTGCGCCTGGATGCAAAGGGCGCGGTCGCCGAGGCGCGCGTGGCGCTGGCCGCGGTCGGCCCGACGCCGATCCGCGCGGCACAGGCGGAGCGCCGGATGATCGGCGAGAAGCCGTCGGCGAAGCTGGTTGCCGAGGCCGCGGCGCTGGCCGTGCGCGATGCGCGACCGATATCGGATACCCGCGGCTCGGCCGAATACCGCCGCGAGCTGGTGAACACGCTGGCGGCCCGCGCCGTGGCTATGTGCCTCGCGCGGCTTGGCAAACCCTTGGAGACGCCATGAAAGCGCTTCGCCCGTTCACCATCAACGGCGAGGAGATCGAGGTGGCGCTCGACACGCGCGACACGCTGCTCGAGCTGCTGCGCGATCGCGTCGGGCTGACCGGCAGCAAGGAGGGCTGCGGCAACGGCAATTGCGGCGCCTGCACCGTGCTGGTGGACGGCGCGCCGGTCAACGCCTGCATCGTGCTGGCGGTCGAGGCCGTGGGTCGCCGGATCGTGACGATCGAGGGCATTGCCGCGAACGGCAAGCTGGACCGCGTGCAGCAGGCGCTGATCGACCTGGGCGGCACGCAATGCGGCTATTGCACGCCCGGCGTGGTCGTCTCGGCCAAGGCGCTGCTGGAGCGCAATCCGAATCCCACCGAGGGCGAGATACGCCACGCGCTGGCGGGCAACCTGTGCCGCTGCACCGGCTACGACAAGATCGTCGAGGCCGTCGTCGCGGCCGCCACGCGGGTCGGAGCCTAGCGCCCATGGATGCGCCGACAGATACGCTGAAAACCGTCGGCCGGCGCCTGCCCCGCGTCGACGCCGCCGAGCGGGTGACCGGGCGCGCGGTCTATCCGGCCGATTTCACGCTGTCCGGCATGCTCTACGGCCGGATCAAGCGCAGCCCGCACCCGCACGCGCGCATCCTACGCATCGACCTCGGCAAGGCGCTGGCGCTGAAGGGCGTGCGCGCCGCCGTCACCGCGGCCGATTTCGCCGACCTTCCGGTCGACGCCTTCGCCCAGGTCGGCGAGGGCGGCGCGGATGTCTGGTACATCTCGCGCATGAACATGGCGCGCGACAAGGTGTTCTGGATCGGCCATCCCGTCGCGGCCATCGCCGCCGTGGACCCGCATGTCGCCG
>JADZDN010000272.1 GCA_020851015.1 Alphaproteobacteria bacterium
CCGCTCTGCCTGTGGGACTATGAGAGCAAGCTCAGGACCGGCGACCGCCTGATCCTGGCGGCGTTCGGCGGCGGGTTCACATGGGGTGCGGCCTACGTCACCTGGGCCTATGACGGCGCCCGGCGCGCGGCGGCGACCAACGGCAAGCAGGCATCCTGACGCCCGCCCTTTCCGGTCAGGCGGCCCTGCCGAACTTGTCCCATAGCCAGAGCGCCAGAAGAACGATCAGCGATCCGACGAAGGCCGCCACGACGTCGCGCAGTGAGATCGAGACCCTGTCGAGGGCCGGAAACAGGCCAAACAGCCGGAACAGGAATCCGCCGACAAGCGCCCCGACGAGACCGAGCGCCACATTGCGCCAGACGCCGAATCCCGCGCGATGCCAGGTGATGGCAAACCCCGCGAGCGTGCCTCCGATCAGACCGACGACAAGCCAGACGATGAACTGAGCGAAAGTCGGCATGGTTGTGCTCCCGCCATGCTGCGAAAATCTGTGTCGGCGATCCTACACGGAGATTTGCGGTCCTGCCGCAATTGAAAAGACCGGCTTCGACGGCCGGCCTTTCGAAATCGCGACGCCAATCCGAAGGGGCGGGAACGGCTCACGCCTTGCGGGTCGAGATCGGCTGGTAATCGCGTCGGGTGGGCCCGGTATAGAGCTGGCGCGGGCGGCCGATTTTCTGCTGCGGATCCTCGATCATTTCCTTCCATTGTGCGATCCAGCCGACGGTGCGGGCCACCGCGAACAGCACGGTGAACATCGAGGTCGGAAAGCCCATCGCCTTCAGCGTGATGCCCGAATAGAAGTCGATGTTGGGATAGAGCTTCTTCTCGATGAAATAATCGTCGTGCAGTGCGATCCGTTCGAGCTCCATCGCCACCTGCAGCAACTGGTCGTCGGTATGGCCCACTTCCGACAACACTTCGTGGCAGGTCTTCTGCATGATTTTCGCGCGCGGATCGTAGTTCTTGTAGACGCGGTGGCCGAATCCCATCAGGCGGAAGGTGTCGTCCTTGCTCTTCGCGCGCGGGATGTACTCGGGGATCTTCTCCTTGCTGCCGATCGTGCGCAGCATGTTCAGCACGGCCTCGTTGGCGCCGCCATGCGCCGGCCCCCACAGGCTGGCGATGCCCGCCGCGATGCAGGCGAAGGGATTGGCGCCGGACGAACCGGCCAGCCGCACGGTCGAGGTCGAGGCGTTCTGCTCGTGGTCCGCGTGCAGGATGAAGATGCGGTCCATCGCCTTGGCCAGCACCGGGCTGACCTTGTAATCCTCGCAGGGCACCGCGAAGCACATGCGCAGGAAGTTCGACGCATAGTCGAGGTCGTTGCGCGGATACACGAAGGGCTGGCCGACCGAATACTTGTACGCCATCGCCGCGATCGTGGGCATCTTGGCGATCAGCCGGTGCGAGGCGATCATGCGCTGGTGCGGATCGTTGATGTCGGTCGAGTCGTGGTAGAAGGCCGACAGCGCGCCGACCACGCCGACCATCACCGCCATCGGGTGCGCGTCGCGCCGGAAGCCGCGATAGAGGTACTGCAGCTGCTCGTGCACCATCGTGTGGTAGGTGATGTCGTGCACGAACTTGGACTTTTGCGACGGGCTCGGCAGTTCGCCGTGCAGCAGCAGGTAGCAGACCTCCATGAAGTCGCTGTGCTCGGCCAGGTCCTCGATCGCGTAGCCGCGATGCAGCAGCACGCCTTCGTCGCCGTCGATATAGGTGATCGCCGACTGGCATGACCCGGTCGAGGTGAAGCCCGGGTCGTAGGTGAAATAGCCGGTCTCGGCGTAAAGCTTGCGGATATCGATGACCTTGGGCCCGACCGACCCATCCATCACCGGCAGCTCCAGCCGCTTGCCGGTGGCATTGTCGATCAACGTCACCGTGGGAGCCTTGTTGTCGGTCTTGGCGGCGGGGGCGGTTTTGGTGGCGGAGGCCATGCGCGTCTTCCCTAAAATTTCCGCTGCAATGCAGCAATACTAGACTAACAAGGTAAAGATTGGCAATTCGTGAACATGTTGGGGGAAAGAGTGCCGCTCAGCTTGCCTGATCGGCGATCCGCCCGAGCGATTCCTCGCGGCCGAGCACGGCCATGACCTCGAAAATACCGGGCGAGGTGGTGGCCCCGGTCAACGCGGCGCGCAGGGGCTGCGCCACCTTGCCGAGGCCGAGCTTCTCCGCCTCGGCGAAGCTGCGCACCGCCGCCTCGATCGCCTCCTCGTCCCAGGCCTGCAGGGCCGCGAAGGCCTGGGCGAGCCGCCCGAGCATCGCCTTGGCCTCGGGTGTCAGCAGCTTGACTGCCTTCTCGTCCGGCGCGATCGGCCGCGCGCGGGCATAAAACGACGCGTTCTCGGCCAGTTCGACCAGGGTACGGGCACGCTGCTTCAGCCCGGCCATGCCGCGCTGGATGCGGGCCAGCGCGTGGGCGTCGGCAGCGTGGCCGAGCTTGGCCTCGACGCTGGGCGCGATCAGGGCCGCCAGCCGCGCGTCCTGGGCCTCGCGCAGGTAGTGGCCATTCAGGTTGTCGAGCTTGCCGAAGTCGAACCGCGACGGCGCCCGGCCAACGCCGTCCAGGTCGAACCACTGGATCGCCTGTTCGGTCGAGATGATCTCGTCGTCGCCGTGGCCCCAGCCCAGCCGCAGCAGGTAGTTGCGCATCGCCTCGGGCAGATAGCCCATGTCGCGGTAGGCGTCGACACCCAGCGCGCCGTGGCGCTTGGAAAGCTTGGCGCCGTCGGGCCCGTGGATCAGCGGGATATGGGCGAACGCCGGCGGCGTGGCGCCGATCGCGCGATAGAGCTGGACCTGGCGGAAGGCGTTGGTCAAATGGTCGTCGCCGCGGATCACGTGGGTGATGCCCATGTCGATGTCGTCGACCACCACGGAATGCATATAGGTGGGCGTGCCGTCGCCGCGCAGCAGCACCATGTCGTCGAGCTGCGCGTTGGAGACCTTGACCTCGCCCTGCACGCGGTCGTTGACGACCGTCTCGCCTTCCTGCGGGGCCTTGAGGCGGATCACCGGCTTGACGCCCGCCGGCGCGTCCTTGGGGTCGCGGTTGCGCCAGCGCCCGTCGTAGCGCATCGGCAGGCCCTTGGCCTTCTGCTCGGCCCGCATCGCTTCCAGCTCGGGCGGGGTGGCGTAGCACCGATACGCCTTTCCCTCCGCCAGCAGGCGCTGGGCCACTTCGGCGTGCCGCGCAATCCGCGCGAACTGGAAGACCACGTCGCCGTTGTGGTCGAGTTCGAGCCATTTGAGCCCGTCCAATATGGCGTCGATCGCCTCCTTGGTGGAGCGCTGGCGGTCGGTATCCTCGATCCGCAGCAGGTACTTGCCGCCGTGGTGGCGGGCGAACAGCCAGTTGAACAGCGCCGTCCGGGCCCCGCCGATATGCAGGTACCCGGTGGGCGAGGGGGCAAAGCGTACGGTGACGGTCATGGCAGGCTGGATAGCAGACCGCGGCCGGCGGGTCAGCGGGGCATTTCTCTTGTTCGCAAAGCAGTGGAGGAAGTTATCCACAGCTTCGGCCCGCGTTGGTAAAATGCATATTAGATGGTTTAGTATGGAAATACTGCTCTCAATAGAAGTTGCACAAACATCACGATAAGCAAGATTCGATTGGCACGTATAGATAGAGTCTGCGTAACGTGAAGGAACGGCGCTAGATTAGAAGGTCTGCGACAGCGTGGGCGACCGTCATGCAAAATGGCGGCGGGGGCACGAAACGGGGGGTCAGATGAGGGGAAAGCGCGCGTTGGCATGCACGCTCGGTGCAACGGCTCTGCTGGTGACGGCGGGCTGTACGTCGAGACCGCTCGACATTCTCGAGGAAGGTTCGATCGAGCCGAACAAGGCCGTGATCGTCGGCGCCAGCTCGCGGACGCTCATCGCCACCGAGCCCGCGGCGGGCTCGGAGCATGGGCTTGTGGTGCCGAAGAAGATCGTGTGCGCGGAGCCCAGTCCCGATGCGGCGATGACGATCTCGCAGGCATTGACGGCCAGCTTCACCGGCGCCGGGCAAGGCAAGGGGATCACCGCGCAGGCGGCGGCGCAGCTCGGAAGGTCCATGGCCGAAGGACTGGTGCAGATGACCGAGCGGACGGCGTCGATCCAGTTGCTGCGGGATGCCTTGCATCGTGCCTGCGAGGCCTATGCGAACGGCGCCCTTTCCGACATGTCGTATTCGCTGGTCATCAGCCAGTACGGCGATCTGATGGTGACGCTTCTGACCGGCGAGTTGACGGCCGGGGCGTTCGGACGGCAACTGGCGTCGATCAACGGCGAAGCTAGCCACGCCGTCGGCGTGTTCGCCGACGACGTCGCCAACAAGCAGGCGAAACTCGACAAAGCCGAAGAAGCGCAGGCCGACGCGGTCGTTGCCTTGAATGCGGCCAAGGAACAGGTGGCGGAAGCGCGGAAGCCGATTGACGCGGCAAAACCGGGAAAGCCGGCACAGGCGGACCAGGACGAATTCGACCGGGCAAAGACTGCCGAGGCGGGTGCGCAAACGAGGCTGAACGAAAAGGAAAGGGCCGTCATTGCCGCCAGGTCCGACCTGATCGCCGCCCAGGCCGGGGCTCAGCAGGGAATGGCAAAGGCGACGGCCACCGGCGCCGGAACGATCACGGCTAAGGTTTCCGCGCAATCGGGCGACCGGCTGCTGGAGATGTACCACAGCTATATGAGGGGAAGCCCCAAAGGCCTGTTCGTCGCCTGCCTGTCAGCCCTCGATCGGCCGCCGAACAGCAAGCGGGCCGATCCGGCCTTGGTCGAGGAGTGCAAGAAAGTGTTGGGCCATTTCGGCGAGGCCTACAAGAAGTCCCGGGAAGCCGACGCCAATGTCGACCTCAGGAAGCTGACGGGCGCGAGCGACTTCAATCTCCGCCTCGCGCAGATACGGTCGGGGGCCATCGAGGAGATGGTGCGGGCCTGCGGGGCGCTCGACAGCACGAAGGTGGCCGGTTGCATGGAAGGCGCCCAGAAGGCCGCGGAGGCGCTGATGAAAGTCACCACGATCAAGGAGCTGACGGCCCAGGTGCCGGGTGAAATGGAGCCCCTGGCCGAAACCGGCCAGCACAACGCCGCGTCGCCAGCATTGACCCAACTGCCGAGTGCGCCGCAACGAGGCGGCGCGAACGCGGCGGCGACGCAGGGCGCGCCTCGCTTGGCTGTAAGCAAAGCCACGCCGCTGCCGCAACTGCCCAAGGCGAACTAGCCCCCGAATCCGACGTTCGCCTTCGGTCGATCGCAAGACCGGAGGCGAGCGTCGGTTTCCGCTTGGGCATCGGCCCCAGTATCTTTGCCAGTGTCCTGACCGTCGTTCGTTCCACCCCCTTTGACCCCCGCCTGCATCCGGCGCATTCTACCAATGGGCGTGACTTGAGCGACGCCCAAGGGGGACGCGCGGATGAGCGCCGGTGCGCTGGGCGGGCTCGCGGGGGCCGGCGGTCGCGGTGGGGCGGGGCTGCTGCGCTCGTTGCCGGATCGGCTAGCCGAAGCGTTCCTGGCCGAGCGCGAGCAATGGGCGCTGTGGCTGCCGGTTGCGGTCGGGGTCGGCATCGCTGTCTATTTCGCGCTGGCCGCCGAGCCGGCATGGTGGGCGGGTGCCGCTTGGGCCGTCGCAGGCGCCGGGCTCGCCGTCTTCGCGGGTCCGCAGCGCCTGGCGGTTTTTCTTGCCGCATGGCTGATCGCGGCGTCCGGCCTGGGCTTCGCCGCGGCGCAGCTGCGCACCGCGCTGGTGGCGACGCCGATGATCGCCGAGCGCCTGGGACCGGTCGCTATCGAGGGGCGCGTCGCCGACCGCGAGATGCGCGCCGACGGCTCGCAGCGCGTGGTGCTGTCCGAACCCAAGATCGCCGGACTTGCCCCGGCGGCGACCCCGCGCCAGATCCGCCTCAGTCTCAACCGCAAGCATGCCGAGGGCGCCGCGATCGGTCGGCTGGTGTCGCTGCGCGGCGTATTGTTGCCCGCTTCGCCGCCGCTCGCCCCCGGCGCGTTCGATTTTCAGCGCCACGCGTATTTCCAGGGCATCGGCGCGGTCGGATTCTCGGTCGCGCCGCTACGCGCGCTGCCCGAGGATCATGCAGGCAGGTCGCTTTCGATCTGGCTGGAGCAGTTGCGCGAGGCCATCGGCGGGCGCATCGGCGCGGCGATCGACGGGCCGGCGGGGCCGCTGGCGGCGGCGCTCTTGATCGGCGACCGCGCCGGCATTCCCGAGCCGGTGATGGCGGCGATGCGCGATTCCGGCCTGGCGCATCTGATCGCCATTTCCGGCCTGAACTTCGCGCTGGTGGCGGGCATCTTGTTCTTCGTCGTGCGGGGCGGACTGGCGCTGGTCGAGCCGCTGGCGCTGCGCCACCCGATCAAGAAATGGGCGGCCGTCACGGCCTTTGCCGGCGCCGCGTTCTACTTCCTGGTCGCGGGCCCGTCGCCGCCGACCGAGCGTTCGTTCCTGATGATCGGCATCGTGCTCTTGGGCGTGCTGGTCGACCGCGATGCGATCTCGATGCGCCTGCTGGCCTGGGCCGCGGCGGCGATCCTGCTGGTGCTGCCCGACGTGCTGTGGGGCGCGAGCTTCCAGATGAGCTTCGCCGCGGTGATGGCGCTGGTCGCCGCCTACGAGGGGTTGCGCGGGCGGTTCACCGACTGGCGCGCCGAGCGCGGCCTGTTTGGGCGCGCCGCGCTCTATGTGGGCGCGGTCGTGCTGACCACGGTGATCGGCAGCGCGGCGACGGGGATATACGCCGCCTACCATTTCAACCGCTTTCCGCTTTACGGGCTGGCGGCCAACCTGATCGCCGTGCCGATCACCGCGCACTGGATCATGCCTTGGGGAATGCTCGCCTTCGCGCTGATGCCGTTCGGGCTGGAGCACTGGGCGCTGGTGCCGATGGGATGGGGCGTTGGCGCGATCATCGCGACGGCCGAGACCGTGGCTTCCTGGCCCGGCGCCGTGGCACTGCTGCCGGCGATGCCGATGGCCGGGCTATTGGCGGCGACCGCCGGACTGATCTGGCTCTGCCTGTGGCGCGGACGGTGGCGGGTCATCGGCATCGTTCCGATCCTTGCTGGCCTCGCCGCGATGGGGCTGGCGCGCAGTCCGGACATCCTGGTGTCCGGCGACGCGCGGATGATGGCGGTGCGGGGCCTGGACGGGAAGCTGCTGCTCTCCAGCGACGGCGGCGACCGCCTTACGACCGAGACCTGGATGCGCCGCGCGGGGCAGACGGCGACCGCGCCATTTCCCGCTGGCAGGAACGGGCGCGTGGCCCGCCGGCCGATGCGCGGCGAGGACGACAGCCTGCGCTGCGACGGCCAGGCCTGCCTCTATCGGCGCGACGGGCGCACGGCGGCGCTGGTGCGCGAGGCGTCGGCGCTGGCCGAGGAATGCGCCGGCGCCGATGTCGTGATCAGCGCCGTGCCGGTCCGGCGAGGCTGCGCCGGGGCGGCGCTGGTGGTGGACCGCTTCGCGCTGTGGCGCGGCGGCGCGCACGCGATCTGGCTCGGCCGGCACGCGACGCGTGTAGAGACGGTAGCCGAGGCGCGCGGCGACCGGCCCTGGGTAGCCAGGCGCGGGCGGCGCGCGATCAGTGCCGACTAAGCGTGCAACCTACCGACCCCGCGGGACTTACGCCTTGCCCGGCCAGCGGCGAAGTTCGCCGCCGCCGCACGGTTTTGCCGCCATTCACTCGCGCGACGCACTCGCGTCATGCCGGGCTCGTTCGAGGCCCTGGCCCGGCAATCCGCGCGGCTCAGTACCGCCTGAGCAGCCCGACCAGCTTGCCCTGCACCTGCACGCGGTCGGGCCCGAAGATGCGGGTCTCGTAGACGGGGTTCGCCGGTTCGAGCGCGATCGAGCCATGCTTGCGGCGCAGGCGCTTCAGGGTGACCTCGTTGCTGTCCACCAGCGCCACGACGATGGCGCCGTTGTCGGCCGTGTCGCAGCGCTGGATGACCGCCGTGTCGCCATCGTAGATACCGGCGTCGATCATCGAATCGCCCTCGACCGTCAGCGCGAAGTGCTCCCCGCGCGACAACAGGCTGGCCGGGATGTCGATGGAATTGGACGGGTTGTTGAGCGCCTCGATCGGCGCGCCGGCGGCGATCTTGCCCAGCAGCGGCAGGCGCACCGCGTCGGTCGGCTCTGCCGGCACCGCGGCGGCCGGCACTGCCGGCTGGAAATTGCCGCGGATGACGTTGGGCGCGAAACCGCCGCCGGCGGACATGGGCGGCGCGGCAGGGGCCTGCGCGGCAGGCACGGCGGCGGGGCCGGCTTGCGCCGGTGCGAGGGCAGCCGTGTTCTCGGGCATACGGACCACCTCCAGCGCCCTGGCGCGGTGCGCGAGCCGGCGGATGAAGCCGCGCTCCGCCAATCCGGTGATTAGCCGGTGGATGCCGGACTTGGACCGCAGGTTCAGGGCCTCCTTCATTTCGTCGAAGGACGGCGATACGCCGGTCTGGCGCAACCGCTCCTGGATGAACATCAGAAGTTCGTACTGCTTGCGTGTCAGCATGTTCCGGCATCTCTTTCCACGGGAACTGCCGAGGAGCGGCACCCCAACATCTAGAACAAAACCTAAACGGACGCGCTTGTTCTAGTTTGGTTCCGGCGACAGGTCAAGCATGAATTTCAACAAGCTGGATATAGGCCCGGATATACCGGCCCTTAACGCCCGGACGCGCAGGATGCGCGGATGCGGTTTGGCAAAGGTATTTTGCTGGGATTCCTGCTGGCGTTCGGGGCCGGATCGGCGGCCTTTGCCCAGGCGCAGCCGGTAGCGGCAAGCCCGGCCGCCCGCGGCGGCAGCGATTTCCGCGCGGCCTTCCGCGCCCAGATCGAGGACGAACTGACGCAGTTGCGGCCGCGGCTGAAGCTTGTGGAGGAAGATGCGCGCCAACAGGCCGAAAAGTACAAGGAGATGGCCGCCAGCAAGGCCGAGATGGCCCACAAGTCCCAGGAGAAGACCCAGGCGGCGCGCGCCCGCGCCGACGCCGCGGCGGCCAAGAAGGGCTATGCGCCCAAGCTGCCCGGCAAGGCAGGCGGGGCGGGCGCCGCCAAGAAGCCCGGCGCGACCGATGCCAAGGCCGAGGGTGGCGACAAGGCCAAGAGCGGCGATGCCGGCGGCGGAGCAGCGGCGCCGAAGAAGGTTGATCCCGTGCTGACCCAGCAATACGTGGTCATGAGCCTGCGCGACCAGGTGCGCCAGCTCCGCGACCGCATCATGTATCTCGAAGGCCTACTGGCGAAGCTTTAGGCAGGCCAGGGCTACGCCCGCTTGCGCGGTTGGACCGCGACTTCGAGCGCTTGCCGGATGAATCGCTGATACGGAACCCCGGCCTTCGCAGCCGACGTCTTGACAGCCTGCAAAAGCGGCTTCGGCAGACGCATGTTGACGCGTTCGGTCTTGGGCTGGAACTCGAAACGCATCCGTTTCATTTCGGAAAGGTCGTATTGCGTGAGATCGGTGTCGGCAACAAATGCTTCCGCCTCACTATCGCTTCGCAGCCTTGGCAGCTTCTTTTTCATAGTGACGCACTTCCTTCGCATGCATGTAGCGGGCGCTGATCGGCCGTATCAACCGCGTGGCGCCACGCCGGCGTAGCGTGAACACGACCAGGACATGCCGACCTTCGATGGTCTGTCCTATAGCCTTGAACCGCGTTTCCGTTCGCGAGTGGGACGGATCGGCATCACGTCAATCTCGCGCTGAAAGACCGATTCTATCGCTTCGAGCGATACGCCGTGCTTCTGGCACTTGTTCCGGTTCGCTTCATCCCATTCAAAGCCGACAACCTGAATCGCCATTCTTAACGATGACCTATGTACATACAATTGTCAATATACTCGCAGACAGGCGTCTCGCGATTGCGATCAGCGGCTACAGCCCGGGGGCTAAATTCCCGCCGGGCCGGCGGGGAAGGGGACGATCTCCACGCGGTCGCCCGCCTTGGCGGCCGGCGCCCGCGGGGCGCGCACCACCAGGCAGTCGGCATGGGCGAGCGTCGCCAGCATCGAGCTGTCCTGCCGGTCGTACGGCGTCGCGAGCAGCGATCCGTCCGATCCGTACGCGAGGGTTGCCCGCAGGTAGTCCTGGCGCCCGTCATTGGCGTCGAGGGCGCGCGCGAGCAGGGCGGTGCGCGCCGGTCCGCGCAAGGGCTGAAGGCCCTGCATCTTCTCCAGCGCCGGCACCAGGAAGATCGTAGAGCAGACCAGCGTCGACACCGGGTTGCCAGGCAGGCCCAGCATCGGCACGCCGTGGATGCGGCCGAAGATCAGCGGCTTGCCCGGGCGCATCGCGATCTTCCAAAAGTCGATGTCGAGCCCGGCCTCGCCCAGCACCTCGCGGATCAGGTCGTGCTCGCCGACCGACGCGCCGCCGGTGGTGACCAGCATGTCCGCGCCGCGCGCCCCGGCGGCCATCGCGGTCAGCGCGTCGCGGTTGTCGGCGGCGATGCCGAGGTCGATCGGCTCGCCCCCCACGGCCGTGATCGCGGCGGCGAGCGACAGCCCGTTCGAGCAGACGATCTGGCTGCGGCCGATCGGCGTGCCCGGCATCACGACCTCGTCGCCGGTGGCCAGGATCGCCACGCGGGGACGGCGATGCACCTTGAGCCAGGGGACATTCATGGCCGCCGCCAAGCCGATGTCGCGGGCGGTCAGCCGCCGGCCGGCCCGGATGCCCACATCGCCGGCGCGGAAGTCGAGCCCGGCCGGGCGGATGTATCGGCCGACGGGGACCGATTCCTTCACGGTCACCTTGCCGGGGGACGCCTCGGTATCCTCCTGGATCACGATCGCATCGGCCCCGTCCGGCACCGGGGCGCCGGTGAAGATGCGGACGGCCTCGCCCGGGCTCAGGCGCCGGTCGAAGGCCGCACCGGCCGGCACGGCCCCAGCGACAGCCAGGGTGGCGGGTACGGTGGCGACATCGGCCGCCCGCACCGCGTAGCCGTCCATCGCGGACACGGCGGCCGGGGGCTGCGTCACCCGGGCAACGACATCCTCCGCCAGCACGCGTCCCAGCGCTTGCGAAACGGCAAGCTGCTCGGCCGACAGGACCGCTATGCCGGCGAGGATACGTTGGCGCGCTTCTTCAACTGAAATCATGGCTTCGAACCGTAGACGTCAGATTTTCCACCGGATTTATAGCTTAATTTAACATTCGAGATGAGCATGCCGCGGTCCACCGCCTTGCACATGTCATAGACCGTGAGGGCAGCGACCGAAACCGCTGTCATTGCTTCCATTTCGACCCCGGTCCGGCCCGTAATCCGGCAGGTCGCCCGGATATCGACGGCGTGGCGCGCTTCGTCCAGCGTGAGGTCGACCGCGACCGAGGTGAGGGCGAGGGGATGGCAGAGTGGAATCAGGTCGGGGGTACGCTTGGCGGCCATGATCCCGGCCAGCCGGGCGACGGCCAGCACGTCGCCCTTTTTCATCTGCCCCTCGCGGATCAGGCGCAGGGTTTCGGGCTGCATGACGACGGAGCCCTCGGCGACAGCCACCCGGTCGGTCTCGGCCTTGCCCGAGACGTCGACCATGACGGCCCGCCCCTCGGCGTCGAAATGGGTGAAACCGGACGACAAGGATCTAGCCCGCCGCCGCGTGCTGCCTCGGCGCCGAGCCGGGCTGGGCAAGCAGCGCCCTTGTGGCGGCGGCGACATCCTTCTGGCGCATCAGCGATTCGCCCACCAGGAAGCAGCGCGCGCCGACGCGGGCCATCCGCTCCAGGTCGGCCGGCGCGCCAAGCCCGCTCTCGGCCACCAGCAATCGGTCGTCGGGCACCAGCGGCGCCAGGGCCTCGGTGGTGGCCAGATCGACGGCGAGCGTCTTCAGGTTGCGGTTGTTGATGCCGATCAGGCCCGATTTCAAGCGCAGCGCCCGGTCCAGCTCCGGCCGGTCATGCACCTCGATCAGCGCATCCATGCCCAGCGCCGCGGCCTGGGCGACGAGTTCGGCGGCCAGCGCGTCGTCGACCGCCGCCATGATCACCAGGATGCAGTCGGCGCCGAGCGCGCGCGATTCCGCGACCTGATAGGGCTCGACCATGAAGTCCTTGCGCAGCACCGGCAGGTCGACCGCGGCGCGCGCCTGCTGGAGGAACGTGTCGTCGCCCTGGAAATAGGGCTGGTCGGTGAGCACCGACAGGCAGGTCGCTCCGCCGGCCTTATAGGCGCGCGCGAGATCCATCGGCTGGAAGTCGGCGCGGATCAGGCCCTTGCTGGGCGAGGCCTTCTTGATCTCGGCGATCAGCCCGTAGCGTCCCTCGGCGATGGCCTGGCGGAGCGCGCGCGCGAAGCCGCGCGGCGGCGCCAGCGCGGCGGCCTGCTGGCGCAGCAGATGCTCGGGCATCTCTTCCTTGCGTTGGGCGACATGCCGGCGCTTATCGTCGCAGATCCGGGCGAGCGTATCGCTCATGACGCGGCCGCTCCCGCCATCTCGGGCGCCGGGCTGTTGGTGATCGCGACCAGCTTCTCCAGCGCGGCGGCGGCCTTGCCGCGGTCGATCGACTGCGCGGCCATGGCGACGCCGTCCTTCAGGTCCTTCGCCTTGCCGGCGACCAGCAGCGCCGCGCCGGCGTTGTAGAGCACGACGTCGCGCAGCGGCCCGCGCTCGCCGGTGAACATCGAGCGGATGCGCAGCGCATTGGCCGCGCCGTCGCCGCCCTTCAAGTCGTCGGCCTTGGCGCGGCCCAGGCCCGCTTCCTCGGGCGTCACTTCGAACGTGGTCACCTTGCCGCCGTCGAGCGCCGCCACGTAGGAGGGGCCGGTCAAGGTCAGCTCGTCCATGCCGTCCGAGCCGTGCACCACCCAGGCGCGCTCCGAGCCGAGCTTGGCCAGGGTCTTCGCCATCGGCTCGATCCATTGCCGCCCGAAGGCGCCGACGAGCTGGCGCTTGACGAAGGCGGGGTTGGTGAGCGGCCCCAGGATGTTGAACACCGTGCGCGTGCCGAGTTCGACCCGCGCGCCGCCGACATGACGCATCGCGCCGTGGTGCCGGGGCGCCATCATGAAGCCGACGCCGGCCTCGCGGATCGCGCGCGCGACCAGCGCGAAGTCGCAGTCGATGTTGATGCCGAGCGCCGTCAGCACGTCGGCCGCGCCCGACTTCGACGACACGGCCCGGGTGGCGTGCTTGGCGACCGGCACGCCGCAGCCCGCGACGCCCAGCGCGGCGGTGGTCGAGATATTGAACGTGCCCGCGCCGTCGCCGCCGGTGCCGACCACGTCGATCGCCCCGGCCGGCGCTTCGATGCGGATGGCCTTGGCGCGCATCGTGCGCGCGGCGCCGGCGATCTCGTCCACCGTCTCGCCGCGCACGCGCAGCGCCATCAGGAAGCCGCCCATCTGCGCCGGCGTGGCATTGCCCGACATCATGATGTCGAAGGCTTCCTCGGCCTGCGCCTCGGTCAGGGACTTGCCGGTCGCGACCACGCCGAGCAGCGCCTTCAGGTCGGTCATGTCGCGGCTCATGGCGTTCAGGCGGTCCCGAACTGCCGCGCCAGGGCCAGGAAGTTGCCGAGCAGCTTGTGGCCGTGCTCGGACGCGATGCTCTCGGGATGGAACTGCACGCCGAACATCGGCAGTTCCCTGTGCGCCAGGCCCATCACGAGTCCGTCCGCGGTTTCCGCCGTGACCGACAGTTCCTCGGGCAGGCTGTCGCGCTCGACCACCAGCGAGTGGTAGCGCGTCGCCTCGAACGGGGTGGGAATGTCGGCGAACACGTCGCTGCCGCGATGGCGCACCGGGCTCAGCTTGCCGTGCATCGGCATTGGGCCGCGCACGACCTTGCTGCCGAACGCCTGGCCGATCGCCTGGTGGCCCAGGCACACGCCCAGCACCGGCATCCGCGCATCGGCGGCCTTGCCGATCAGGTCGAGGCAGATGCCGGCGCGGTCCGGGTCGCAGGGGCCGGGCGAGATCACGATGCCCTGCGGGCGCATCGCCATGGCCTCGTCGGCCGTCAGCGTATCGTTGCGGCGCACGACGACATCGGCCCCAAGCTCGCCCAGGTAGTGGACGAGGTTGTAGGTGAAGCTGTCGTAGTTATCGATCAACAGATACATCGCCGCCGCCCGCATTCGCCCCTTTGCGCCCCTCGCGCGGGTTATAGCAGGCCCCGCCGGGGCAAGGAAGGATGCCCGCCCGCGCCGCCGCGGCGCCGGAACCCCGGTTGCCAAGCCCCACG
>JADZDN010000273.1 GCA_020851015.1 Alphaproteobacteria bacterium
CCAGCGCCTTGCTGATGATGTAGGCCTTGCCGTCCTTGGCCGTCTCGACCACGTGGCGGTTGGTGGCGACGTAGCCCGGCGCGACGAAGAAGCCGGTGCCCTTGCTGCCCTCGGCGATCACCAGCACGGTGCCGGAATCGATCACGTCGATCAGCCGGTCGCCGGCGGCGGATTCGCTGTCCTTGCCGCCCTCGCCCTCGGATTTCTTTTCCTCGGGATTGGGCTGGCCGGGCTTGGCGGGCTCGCCGTCCACCGGGAAGACCGGGCGGCGCGTGTTGGGGATGCCGGTGGGGTTCTCGGCGGTGCAGACATCCCCCGCCATCGCCTGGCGCAGCCGCGCCACCTGCTGCTCCAGCCCGCGATTGACCTCGACCTGCTGGGCGATCAGCGCGCGCACGCGGTCGGCGGTCGCGACCTGGGCGGGCGGCAAGAGGAACCGCAGCAGCAGGCCGATCGCGACGCCGGCCAAGAGGATCGCCGCGGCGCAGCCCGCCCAGGCGGTCGGGCGCTGGTACCACGGCAGCAGCGTCCCGGTCGCGGCCACCGGCGCTGGCGTTGTGGGCGGCGGGACGGCGGCGGCGGGCGCGGCCGCCGCGACCGGCGCGCGGGTGGGCGACGGCCGGGTGGGCGGCGGCTCCGGCGGCAGCACGGTCGCCCCGCCGCGCCAGGGCGACGGGAAGGGGGCGAAGCGGCCGAGCGTCGCGCGCCAGTGCCGGTCCATCGCGTCGAGGTCGGCGGGATCGACGTTGGCCGGCACGAAGCCCCAGTTGGTCAGCACCGGGTCGCCGGCCAGGATGCGCACGTCGTCGTCGCCCGGCAGCATCAGCGCGGCGCGGAGCAGCGGCGCGTGGCGCGGATCGGCCAAGAGCGGCGCCAGCCGGCGCATGGCCTGGCGCAGCGCCTCCTCGGCGGCGGTCTTGGCCTGGCCGGTCAGGTCGCCCAGCGCCTGGCCCGCGCCGGCATGCTCGCCGAACCACGACACGCGCTCGACGGCCTGGCCGGGGCGCCCGGCGACGGCGGGCTCGGCGAACAACTGGGACGAGCCGGGGCCGAGGCGCGTCTCCAGCAGGTCGCGCAGCTCGCTGGCGGCGTGGACCGCCGGCGCGCCGCCCGCCGCGACCGGCTTCAGCGCGCTGGTGTCGGTGGTGCGGATCAATTGCGCAGTGGCCATCAGGCGCTCCCTTGTCGCGGCGCTACGGCGCGGCCGGAAATTGCTTCAGCAGGCGCTGCGCGTCGGCATCGCCCGTGCCGGCCTGCTTTTCGACCCAGGCCTTGAGGCGCGCGATCGACGCGCCGGCCTCGGGATGCTTGCCCCCGGCCGCGCTGCGGTACCACTCCAGCGCCGATTCCGGGGCCTTCTTCAGCGTGCCGCTGGGCGTGTCGTCCGCGGGATCGACGATCTTCGCCAGCTTGAAGGCGGCGTTGGCGTCGCCCTTCTGCGCGGCGTAGCGGTAGACCAGGAAGGCGGCGTCGATGCCGGCGGGCGGGCGCTGCATCAGCTTGTCGCCCAGCGCCAGCGCGCGCGCCGGCTCCATGCCGGCCTGCAGCTTCTCGCGCGCGAATTTCAGCGGATCGGCCCCGGCGGGCAGGTCGTCGCCGGTGTCGGGAATCTTGGGCAGCTCGACCTCTTTCTTGGCTTCCTCGGTCTTCTTCGTTTCCTCCGGCTTCTTGGCCTCCTCCGGCTTCTTCTCCTCGGCCTTCCGCTCTTCCTTCTTCTTGTCGTCGATCGGCGGCTGCGGCCACAGCCACCACGCCGCCCCGCCGCCGATGATCAGCGCGGCCACAAGCAGGCCAAGCAGCGGAGCGCGGCTGGCCTTCCTCTGCTTGCCGTCGTCATCCGTCGCTTGCGACGTCGTGTCGGCGGCGTCGCGGGCCTTGTCGTCGGCCGCCTTCCGGGCCGCCGCCGCGGCAGCCTCGGCGGCCGCGCGCTCCGCCTCGGCGGCCTGGGCGGCCGCGGCCGCGCGGGCGCGGGCGGCGGCGGCTTCGTCGACCTCGCCGCGCACGGCGACGCCGCCGCGCTTGCCGCGGCCGAGAGCGAGCTGGGCGATGTTGCGCCAGGCGAGCCCGGCCTGCAGCGGCTGCTTTGCGCTGACGCCGTCGCCCGTCACCAGCAGCGCGTAGTTGGCGGTGTCCATGTGGTTGACGACCTCGGGCCCGACGGTCAGCGCCAGGCCGCCCGGCGCGGGCGCGGTCTCGCCGGCGTCGAGCCACAGCTCGGTCGCCTGCCAGCCGGTGGGGCCCAGGATGGCGTCGCGGCCGGCGCCGCGGCGGAGCTGGAACTTGACGCCCGCCTGCGGCACGCCGTCGCCGCTCAAGGTGATGACGGCCCAGCCCTTGCCCTTGACCGGATGCTGCTTGACGACGGCTTCCACGCTCCGGACCTCCTTCAGGCCGCCTTGCCCAGCGTGCCGACGATCGCGGCCAGCGCGTCGTTCTGGGCGCGGTCGAAGCCGGCGTTGCCCTCGACGTTCTCCTCCATCAGCGCGACGACGGCCATCAGCCAGTCGACGTCGACGTCGCGGTCGAAGCTGGGCTCGGCCGCCAGGGGCGGGGCGGG
>JADZDN010000274.1 GCA_020851015.1 Alphaproteobacteria bacterium
ACAACCTGCCGGCGCGCCAGGCGCTGGAGCTGCTGATCGACCAGAAGGAATTCCGGGCCGCGATGGTCGGCAATCCCGAGTTCGAGAAGGAGTGCTACGCGGTCTTCATGTGCGGCTCGCCATTGGAGAGCGACAAGTACGGCGAGGAGTACCGCAAGACCAACGTGGCCAAGGCTAAGCAGTTGTTCAAGGAGGCCGGCTACAACGGCGAGAAGATCGTCATCATGCAGCCGACGGACCAGCAGCTGATCGGCACCATCTCGATGGTGATCGCGCAGAAGCTGACCGAGGCCGGCATCAACGTCGACCTGCAGGCGACGGACTGGTCGACGGTGATCTCACGCCGCGTCAAGCAGGACGCGCCGGGGCCGGGATCGCCGGGCTGGCACATCTTCACCACCTGGTGGACCGGCATCCCGGTGTCGAACCCCATCACCAACGCGCCGCTGTCGACGACCTGCGACAAGAAGAACTGGTTCGGCTGGCCATGCGACGACGAGATGGAGAAGCTGCGCGCGGCCTATGTCGCCGCCGGATCGCCGGCCGAGCAGAAGGCGGCGGCCGAGGCGCTGCAGAAGCGGTATTACGAGATACTGCCCTATGCCAGCACCGGCCAGTTCACCGCGCCGGTCGCCTATCGCAACACGCTGAAGGGCGTGCCGAACGCGCTGCTGCTGGTGGCGTGGAACGTCGAGAAGACGAAGTAGCCCGCTAATGACCTGAGTGAGCCAAGGGGCGGCGCGGTATGCGCCGCCCCGATTCTTTCCGGGGGGAAGCCGAGCATGTCCGACGATCTGACGATGATGACCGCGACCGAGATGCTGCGCCTGTTCCGGGCGAAGAAGCTGTCGCCCGTCGAGGTGACCAGGGCGACGCTCGACCGCATCCGCCGCCACGATTCCAAGGTCAATGCCTTCCGCTTCGTCGCGGCCACGGAGGCGATGCGGGCCTCGCGCGAGTCCGAGGCGCGCTGGATGAAGGGCAAGCCCATGGGCCTGATCGACGGCGTGCCCACCACCATCAAGGACCAGTGGCTGACCAAGGGCTGGTCGACGCTGCGCGGCTCGCTGCTGGTGGACAAGAAGGGGCCGTGGAACGAGGATTCGCCCCAGGTCGCGCGATTGCGCGAGCACGGGGCGGTGCTGCTGGGCAAGACCACCATGCCCGAGCAGGGCTGGAAGGGCGTCAGCGATTGCGCGCTCACCGGCATTTCGCGCAATCCCTGGAATCCCGAGAAGACCTGCGGCGGGTCGAGCGGCGGCGCGGCGATCGCGGCGGCCGCCGGCTTCGGCGCGCTGCACCTGGGCTCGGACGGCGCCGGATCGATCCGCATGCCGGCCGCGTTCTGCGGCGTGTTCGGGCTGAAGGGCACCTTCGCGCGCGTGCCGGCCTATCCCTACGGCACCCTGCCGATGTGCTCGCATTCCGGGCCGCTTGTCCGCACCGTCGCGGACGGCGCGCTGATGTATACCGTGATGACCGAGCCCGACCCGCGCGACTGGCTCGCCGTGCCCTATGACGCGCGCGACTACCGCGTCGGGCTCGAGGATGGGGTCAAGGGCCTGCGCGTCGCCTACAGCCGCAACCTCGGCTACGCCAAGGTCGACCGCGAGGTGGCGGCGATCGTGGACCGCGCGGCGAAGGTGTTCGCGGACCTGGGCGCCATCGTCGAGGAGAAGGATCCGGGCTTCAAGAATCCCTACGAGCCCTTCATCGCCTACTACAGCGCGGCGATCGCGGTCGCCTATGACCGCGCGGGCGGCGACAAGGTCGCAAAGCGCATGGACCCCGGCTATGTGCGTATGGCCAAGCAGGGCAAGCGCTACACCGCCAAGGACCTGCTCGATGCCTGGGACGTCCGGCACAATTTGGGCCGGCAGATGAACCTGTTCCACCAGCGCTACGACATCCTGCTGACGCCGCAATTGTCGCTGGCCGCGTTCGACGCGGGTATCGAGTTCCCGAAGGGCCGCGGCATGAAGAGCTGGTTCGACTGGAGCCCCTTCACCTACCCGTTCAACTTCACCATGCAGCCCGCGGCCAGCGTGCCGTGCGGCCTGACGCGCGCCGGCCTGCCGGTGGCGATCCAGGTGGTGACCGCGCGCTACCGCGAGGACTTGGCGTTCCGCGCCGCGCGGGCGTATGAATCGGCCAACCCCTTCCCCATGCCCGGCGTGTCGAAGCTGGGCCGGGCCAAGCGGAGCCGATAGCGATGGACAAGGTCGGCGCGACCAGCTTCACCGAAGCCACGCCCGCGGACTGGGAGATCGCGGTCCGCCAGGGCCGCCAGCGCTACATCGCCGACGCCGGCGCGGCGGCGCTCAATCTGCTGAAGAGCCAGAAGGACGAGCCGAGCAACGGCTGGCAGGTCAACAACTACGAGCACTCGCTGTCGGCGGCCACCAAGGCGCTGCGCAACGGCGAGGATGAGGAATACGTGGTGGCGGTGCTGCTGCACGACCTGGCCCAGGACCTCGACCCGATGCGCCACGACCGCGTGGCCGGCACGCTGATGAAGCCGTTCCTGCGGCCCGAGAACCACTGGATGGTCGCCAACCACCAGGTGTTCCAGCTCAGCTTCCGCACGCACTCCAAGTTCGACACCAAGGCCTGCGAGAAGTTCCGCGGCCATCCGTTCTTCGAGCACACGCTGCGCTTCTGCGACCTCTACGACCAGAGCTGCTTCGACCCGAACGCCGAGCGCCTGCCGATCGAGACTTTCGACCCGATGGTCCGCCGCGTCTTCGGCCGGGTGATGCAGGCGCGGATGGCGAGCTACCCGTAGTGCCGGTGAACGCTGGCCTTTCCCATCCTTCGAGAAGCTCGCCGCGCTCGCTCCTCATCCTTCGAGACGCTCGCTGCGCTCGCTCCTCAGGATGACGCGATTCCTTCGATGAACCCAAAAGATCGCGTCATCCTGAGGAGGCTGCGAAGCAGCCGTCTCGAAGGATGAGGGACTCCGAATGACCTTCCAGCTCGGCCTGATCGGCCTGGGCGCGATCGGGCGCCAGGTGATCGCGGCGGCGCGCCCCGATTCGCCAATGGGCGGCAAGCTGCCGGGCGTCGAGGTCGCGGCGATCCTGGTGCGCAACCCGCGCGTGCCGGCCGAGGCCGATGTCACCCACGATCCCGATCGCTTCTTCGCCCGGCGTTTGGACGCGGTGGTGGAAGGCGCGGGCCACCAGGCGGTGCGCGACCACGGCGAGCGAGCGCTCAGGAGCGGCGCCGACCTGCTGATCACCTCGGTCGGCGCGCTGACCGACGACGCCTTGCGCGAGCGCCTGGTCGAAGCGGCGCGCGCGGCCAAGCGCCGGCTGATCCTGCCGTCCGCCGGCATCGGCTCGCTCGACATCCTGGCCGGCGCGGCGGTGGGCGGGCTCGACGCCGTGGAGATCGTCGTGCGCAAGCAGCCCGAGGCGTGGCTGGGCACCGAGGCCGAGGGCAAGCACGACCTGATGAACCTGAAGGCGCCGGTCACGATCTACGACGGGCCGGTGCGCGACGGCGCGCGGCGCTTCCCGCAGAACGTCAATATCTCCGCCGCCACGGCGCTGGCCGGCATCGGGCTGGACCGCACGCGGCTGGTGATCGTGGCCGACCCGACGATCCGTACCCACGTCGTGGAGGTCCACGCCCGCGGCGTCTTCGGCAGGTACGACTTCGTCGAGGACGTGATCCCGACCGACGAGAACCCCAAGACCGGCAAGTTGGTCGGCATGGCGGTGGTCAAGGCGATCCGGCAGTTGACCCAGCCGGTGGTGGTGGGGCTTTAGTTAAGGACTCACCCTTCGACAAGCTCAGGGTGAGGATTCATTGTTTGGGATCCTTGTCCCCATTCTTCCTCATCCTGAGCCTGTCGAAGGATGAGCCCGTGCCCCACCGCTAGCGCAAATGGCACGCGACGAGATGCCCGTCGCGCTTCGCTTCCAGCACCGGCTCCTCCACCTTGCAGCGCGCCTCGGCGATGGGGCAGCGGGTGTGGAAGCGGCAGCCCGGCGGGGGGCGGATCGGGCTGGGCACGTCGCCGGTCAGGAGCTTGCGCGATTTCTTGATGCGCGGATTGGGCGCGGGCACCGCCGCCAGCAGCGCCTCGGTATAGGGGTGCAGCGGCTCGGCGAACAGCGCGTCGGTCGCCGCGATCTCGACGACCTTGCCGAGATACATCACCGCCACGCGCTGGCTGATGTGCTGCACCACCGCCAGGTCGTGGGCGATGAACAGGTAGGACAGGCCCATCTGGCGCTGCAGGTCGATCAAGAGATTGATGATCTGCGCCTGCACCGAGACGTCGAGGGCGGAGACCGGCTCGTCGCACACGATCAGGCCGGGGCCCGAGGCGAGCGCGCGGGCTATGCCCAAACGCTGGCGCTGGCCGCCCGAGAATTCGTGCGGGTACTTGGCCATGGCCTCCCGGCGCAGCCCGACGCGCTGGAACAGATCGGCCGCGCGCCAGCGCCGCTCGGCCCCGCCGGCGATGCCGAAATTGAGCATCGGCTCGGCCACGATGTCGCCCGCGGTCATCCGCGGGTTCAGCGAGGAGTACGGGTCCTGGAAGATCACCTGCATGTCGCGCCGGACCGGGCGCAGCTCGGCCTTGGTCAGGCCGGAGATGTCGCGGCCGCGCAGCCTGATCGTCCCCGATGTCGGCGTCAGCAGGCGCAGGATGGTCTTGCCGGCGGTCGACTTGCCGCAGCCGCTCTCGCCCACCAGGCCCAGCGTCTCGCCTTCGCCGAGGTCGAAGCTGATGCCGTCCACGGCGGAGACCGTCTCGGCCTTGCGGCCGAGGAACCCGCCGCCGAGATGAAAGTGCCGCGTGAGGCCCTTGACCTCGAGCAGCCTGCCGCTCGCGGCTTGCGCTGCCATGGCGCTCAATCCCCCGCCGCGGCGAGCGCCGCGCGCGCCTCGCCCGCGCGGTCGGAGTGCCAGCAGGCCGCCGCGTGGCCCGGCGCCTTCGGCTCGAACGGCGGAAACTCGGCGCGGCAGCGATCGGTGGCGAGCGAACAGCGCGGCGCGAAGGCGCAGCCCTTCGGCATGTCGATCAGCGACGGCACCATGCCCGGTATCTCGCTGAGGCGCGCGCGCGTCGCGCGGCCCTGGCTCAGCTTCGGCACCGAGCCCAGGAGGCCGACCGTGTAGGGATGGCGCGGCCGGTCGAACAGCGCCTCCACCGGCGCCTCCTCGACCTTGCGGCCGGCGTACATGATGACCACCCGCTCCGCCATCTCGGCGATCACGCCGAGGTCGTGGGTGATCAGCACGATGGCGGTGCCCAGGCGCTCCTTCAATTCCTGCATCAGCGCCAGGATCTGCGCCTGGATCGTCACGTCCAGCGCCGTCGTCGGCTCGTCGGCGATCAGCACCCTGGGATTGCAGGCCAGCGCCATCGCGATCATCACGCGCTGGCGCATGCCGCCCGACAGCTCGTGCGGATATTGCGCGATGCGGCGGCGCGGCTCGGGAATGCGCACCAGGTCGAGCATCTCCACCGCGCGCTCGGTCGCCTGCCGGTCGGTCATGCCCTGGTGCAGCTTCAGCGTCTCGGTGATCTGCCAGCCGATCGTCAGCACCGGGTTCAGGCTGGTCATCGGCTCCTGGACGATCATCGAGATGTCGTTGCCGCGCAACTTGCGCATCGCGGCCTCGTCGAGCGCCAGCAGGTCGGTGCCATCGAAGGAGACCGTGCCGCCCACGATCTTGCCCGGGGGCTGCGGCACCAGGCGCAGGATCGACAGCGCGGTGATCGATTTGCCGCAGCCGCTCTCGCCCACCAGGCCCAAGGTCTCGCCGCGATAGAGGTCCCAGGACACGCCGTCCACGGCCTTGACCACCCCGTCGCGGTTCTCGAACCAGGTGCGCAGGTCGCGGACGCCAAGGATGGGCTGCTTCGCTTCGGACATGGCCTAGAGCCGCCGGCGCATGCGCGGGTCCAGCATGTCGCGGAACCCGTCGCCCAAGAGGTTCACGGCCAGCACAGTGAGCGTCAGGAACAGGCCGGGGAAGCCCAGGATCCAGAACGCGACCGACACGAACTGGCGGCCCTCGGCCATGATGTTGCCCCAGCTCGGAATCGAGGGCGGCGTGCCGGCGCCGAGAAAGCTTAGGATGGCCTCGAGGATCATCGCCGAGGCGCAGATATAGGTCGCCTGCACGATCAAGGGCGCCACCGCGTTGGGCAGGATGTGGCGCAGCAGCACGCGGTGGAAGCGCGTGCCGATCGCCTCGGCCGCCTCGACGAAGGGCTGCTCGCGCAGGCTCAGCACCACGCTGCGGACCAACCGCACGATGCGCGGCACCTCGGGGATCACGATCGCGATCACCACGGTCTCCAGGCTCGCCTTGGTCAGCGCCATCAGCGCGATGGCCAGCAGGATGCCCGGCACCGCCATCAGCCCGTCCATGATGCGCATCGCCACCGCGTCGACCCAGCGCACGAAGCCCGCGACCAGGCCGATCAAGGTGCCGATCGTGGTGGCGACCAGCGCCACCGCCACCCCGACCTGCAGCGACACCCGGCTGCCGTAGAGTACGCGGCTGTAGACGTCGCGGCCCAGGTGGTCGGTGCCGAACCAGTTGCGCGCCGAGGGCTGGCGCAGACGGAACACCGGGTTGATCCTCATCGGATCCACCGTCCACAGATACGGCGCCAAGACCGCGATCGCGACCAGCAGCAGCATGATCAGCATGCCCAGCGCGATCGTGGGATGGCGGCGGATCGCGGTCATGGCCGCGGAGCGCTTCTTCGCGACGGGCAGGGAAATCGCCTCGGCGCTCATCGCGTCAATACCGGATGCGCGGGTCGAGGACGGTGTAGATCAGGTCCACCGCCAGGTTGATCGCCAGGTAGATCACGGCCAAGACCAGGAACACGCCCTGGAACAACGGGTAGTCGCGCCGGAGGATCGCGTCGACCGTCAGCCGCCCGAGGCCGGGGATGTTGAACACGCTCTCGGTCACCACCACCCCGCCCAGCAGCAGCGCGACGCCGATGCCGATGGTGGTGACGATCGGCACCGAGGCCGGCTTCAGCGCGTGGATCAGCAGCACCGGCAGTTGCGACAGGCCCTTGGCCTTGGCGGTGCGGATATAGTCCTGGTTCAGCACCTCGATCATGCTGGCCCGCGTCATGCGCGCGATCAGCGCGACGTAGACGATGCCGAGCGCCAGCGACGGCAGGGTGAGGCTGACCAGGAAAGGCCACAGCCCCTGGGCGATCGGCGTGTAGCCCTGGACCGGCAGCCAGTCGAGCCTGACCGCGAAGATCCAGATCAGGAAGTAGCCGAGCGCGAAAACCGGCACCGAGAAGCCCAGGACCGCGAAGCCCATCACCAGCCGGTCGACCCAGGTGCCGGCCCGCCAGGCCGCCAGCACGCCGATCGGCACCGCCATCGCGATGGCGACCGCCATGGTCAGCACGGTCAGCGCGATGGTGGGCTCG
>JADZDN010000275.1 GCA_020851015.1 Alphaproteobacteria bacterium
ACCTGCTGAAGCCGGAATACAAGAATTCCGTCGCGCTGGCCGGCGATCCGCGCACGTCGAACCAGGCGATCCAGGCGGTGTTCGCCGCCGGCCTGTCGCAGGCCAAGCGCGACATCGCCAAGGCGGGCGACGAGGGGCTGAAGTTCTTCGCGGCGCTGAACAAGGCCGGCAACTTCGTGCCGGTCATCGGCAAGGCGGCCTCGCTGGCCCAGGGCGCCACGCCGATCATCGTGCGCTGGGACTACAACGGACTGGGCGACCGCGACACGCTGAAGGGCAACCCGAAGGTCGAGGTGTCGGTGCCCAACTCGGGCGTCGTCGCCGGCGTCTACGTGCAGGCGATCAGCGCCTATGCGCCGCATCCCAACGCCGCCAAGCTGTGGATGGAGCACCTGTATTCGGACGAAGGCCAGCTCGCGTGGCTCAAGGGCTACTGCCACCCGATCCGCTTCGCCGACCTGGTGAAGAACAAGAAGGTGCCGGCCGACCTGCTGGCGAAACTGCCGCCGGCCGAGGCCTATGACAAGGCGGTGTTCCCGACGCTGGAGCAGCAGGCCCAGTCGAAGGACGTCATCACCAAGCAGTGGGACACGGTGGTCGGCGCCAACGTGAAATAGCGCGCTGCCGCACGCGGCCCTCCTCTCCCCGCCGGGCGGGGAGGGTCGCGCGCGACGGCTCCGCCCATGTCGCAGCAGAGCGCAGCCAGCGCCCCTGACGCCGCGCGCGGATCCGGCCGGTTCTCGTGGGACTGGCTGGGCGTCGTGCCGTTTTTCGTCTTCGCCCTGATGTTCCTGATCCTGCCGACGCTCTACCTGATGGTCGGCGCGTTCCAGGACAGCGAGGGGCATTTCACGCTGCGCAACCTGGTGAACCTGTTCCAGCCCTCGATCCTGGCGGCCTACTGGATCAGCATCGAGGTCAGCGCCGCCTCGGCGATCGGCGGGGCGGTCATCGGATTCTTCCTGGCCTATGCGGTGATCGCCGGCAACCTGCCGGGCTGGATGCGGCCGACCTTGATGACCTTCAGCGGCGTGGCGTCGCAGTTCGCGGGCGTGCCGCTGGCCTTCGCCTTCCTGGCGACGCTGGGTCGCACCGGGCTGGTGACGGCGCTGCTGATCAAGTACCTCGACTTCAACATCTACAGCACCGGCTTCAACCTGCTCAGCTTCTGGGGCCTGGCGATCACCTATCTCTACTTCCAGATTCCGCTGATGGTGCTGATCATGGCGCCGGCGATCGACGGGCTGAAGCGCGAATGGCGCGAGGCCGCGGCCACGATGGGCGCCACCACCTGGGAATACTGGCGTTACGTCGCGCTGCCCGTGCTGTGGCCGAGCCTGCTTGGCACCACGCTGCTGCTGTTCGCCAACGCGTTCGGCGCGATCGCGACCGCCTATGCGCTGACCGGAAGCCTGCTCAACATCGTGACGATCCTCTTGTTCGCGCAGATCCGCGGCGACGTGCTGCACGACCAGAACCTGGGCTACGCGCTGGCGCTCGGCATGATCCTGATCACCGCGGTGTCGAACGCCACCTATCTGTGGCTACGCCAGCGCAGCGAGCGGTGGCTCAGATGAAGCGCGCGACGATCGGCCCGTGGATCGCGGTGGTCCTGGGCGCCTGCTACTTCATCATCCCGCTGATCGCGACGGTCGAGTTCTCGATGCGCATGCGCCGGGGCGAATACAGCTTCGACGCCTATGTCATCGTGCTGACCGACCCGCGTTTCCAGGCGACCTTCCTCTACTCGACCTGCCTGGCGCTGGCGACGATCGTCGTCGGCGTGCTGCTGGTCGTCCCCACCGCCTACTGGATCGAGTTGCGCCTCAGGCACCTGCGCCCGATCGTCGAGTTCATCACGCTGCTGCCGCTGGTGATCCCGGCCATCGTGCTGGTGTTCGGGTACTTGCGCATCTACAACAGCTCCTCGCTGATCCCGCTGACGGGCTCCGAGCGCACGACCGACCTGCTGCTGACCTTCAGCTACGTGACCCTGGCCCTGCCCTACATGTACCGCGCGGTCGACAACGGGCTGCGCGCGATCGACGTGCGCACCCTGACCGAGGCGGCCGAAAGCCTGGGCGCCGGCTGGCCGACGATCCTGTTCAAGGTGATCTTCCCCAACGTGCGCGTGGCGATCCTGAGCGGCGCGTTCCTTACCTTCGCCATCGTGATCGGCGAGTTCACCATGGCCGCCCTGCTCGACCGGCCCGCCTTCGGCCCGTACCTGCAGCTCATCGGCGCCAACCGGGCCTACGAGCCGGCGGCGCTGGCGATCATCGCGTTCGCGGTCACCTGGGCGTGCATGGGGCTGATCAACGTCTTCGGCCGCGCGGCGCGCGGCTCGGTGCGGCCGACGCACTAGGAGCAGGCATGGCGGTCCTCGACATCGACAAGCTGCGCAAGAGCTACGGGCCGCTGACCGTGGTCGAGCAGTTCGAGCTTGCGGTCGCGAAGGGCGAGTTCATCTCGTTCCTGGGCCCGAGCGGCTGCGGCAAGACCACGACCTTGCGCATGGTCGCCGGCTTCGAGACGCCGAGCGCCGGCGCCATCCGCATCGACGGCCAGGACGTCACGCACCAGCGCCCGAACCAGCGCCATATCGGCATGGTGTTCCAGTCCTATGCGCTGTTTCCCAACATGACGATCGCCGACAATGTCGGCTTCGGGCTGAAGATCGCGCGCCAGCCCGCGGCCGCGATCGCC
The DNA here is from genome assembly GCA_020851015.1 of Alphaproteobacteria bacterium. The sequence continues at coordinate 2,707 of JADZDN010000275.1, forward strand.
AGGCGCGTCGACGAGATGCTGAACCTGATCAAGCTGCCCAAGCTGGGCAGCCGCTATCCCTACCAGCTCTCGGGCGGCCAGCAGCAGCGCGTGGCGCTGGCCCGCGCGCTGGCGATCAAGCCACAGGTGCTGCTGCTGGACGAGCCGCTCTCGGCGCTGGACGCCAAGATCCGCGTGTCGCTGCGCCAGGAGATCCGCGCGATCCAGCGCGAGCTCGGCATCACCACGATCTACGTGACGCACGACCAGGAAGAGGCGCTGTCGATCTCCGACCGCATCGTGGTGATGAACGAAGGGCGGGTCGAGCAGATCGGCGCGCCGTTCGAGATCTACAACTACCCGCGCACGCGATTCGTCGCGTCCTTCGTCGGCACGCTGAACGTTCTGCGCGGCAAGGTGATCGACCCGGCGGGCGGCCGCTTCGCGGTGGACGGCCAGGAAATCGTCGTCGCGGAGGGGCTGGCGGGGACGGCGGCGGGCGAGCAGCGCGCCGTGGCCTTGCGTCCCGAGGCGGTGTCGATCGGCGCCGGCGATCCCGCCGGCAACCGCATGCAAGGCACGGTCGACGAGGTGCATTTCCTCGGCTCGGTCGTGCGCATCCGCGTGCGGTTCAAGGACAACGCGATCTCGCTCGACACGTTCAACAAGCCGAGCGCGCCGCCGCCCGAGCGCGGGCAGCCGGCGACGGTCCATTTCGCGCGCGACGCGCTGCTGGTGCTCGACGGCGCCGAGCCGGGCTGAAATCAGTTCGGCGGCGCGTAGGCCACCACAAGCTGGTCGATCGCGCCGAAGATCGACTGGCCCTTGCCGTCCATCATCTCGATGCGGATGCGGTCGCCGAAGCGCATGAACGGTGTCGTGGGCTTGCCGTGCTCGATCGTCTCGATCATCCGCCGCTCGGCGATGCAGGACGATCCGACCGTCCGGTCGCGGTTCGCCACCGTGCCCGAGCCGACGATCGTGCCGGCGGCGAGCGCGCGCGTCTTGGCCGCGTGCGCGACGAGCTGCCCGAAGTCGAAGGTCATGTCGACGCCGGCGTCGGGCCGGCCGAATTGCTTGCCGTTTAGCGTGCTGACAAGGGGAAGCGCGACCTTGCCGCCGCCCCAGGCCGCGCCCAGCTCTGCAGGCTCGACCGCCACCGGCGAGAAGGACGAGGCGGGTTTCGCATGGAAGAACCCGAAGCCCTTGGCCAGTTCGCCGGGGATCAGGTTGCGCAGGCTGACGTCGTTGACCAGCATCAAGAGCTTGACGTGGTGGCGCGCCTGGTCGGGCGTGATGCCCATCGGCACGTCGTCGGTGATGGCCGCGATTTCGGCCTCGAAATCGATGCCCCAGTCCTCGGACTGGCAGGGGATCGGATCGCAGGGACCGAGGAACCCGTCCGACCCGCCCTGGTACATCAAGGGGTCGGTCCAGAAGCTCTGCGGCAACTCGGCGCCGCGCGCCTTGCGCACCAGCTCGACATGCACGACATAGGCGCTGCCGTCGGCCCACTGGTAGGCGCGGGGCAGCGGGCTCATCGCCTTCTTCGGGCTGAACCGCCTGGCGCCCTTCGCCTCGCCCTGGTTCAGCAGGCGGTAGACCGAGCGCAGCTCGCCCACCACGTCGGCCCAGCTGTCGAGCGCCTGCTGCAGCGTCTTGGCCACGCGCGGCACCGCGACGCATTGCTTCAGGTCGCGGCTGACGACGACGAGCCTGCCGTCGCGCCCCTTTCCATCGGATGCGGGGCGCTTCAACGTCGCGAGCTTCATTCGGCTGCCTGCGGTTTTGTCTGCCAGGATTTGACGTAGCCCGGCCATTCCACGCCCTCGGGCAGCGGGCCGGTGTCGAGCGCGTCGTGCGTATCGACCATCACCGCCACCTCGTCGGTCTCCTTGCGCGCGGCCTTGGCGCCGGTGGCGAAGGCCTTGGGATGCGGCCCGTGCGGGAAGCCGCAGGGATGCAGCGTCACCATGCCGGGGTGGATGTTGTCGCGGCTGAAGAAGCTGCCGCGGTGATAGAAGATCATCTCGTCGTAGTCGTCGTTGTTGTGGAAGAACGGCACCTTCAGCGCGCCGGGATCGCTTTCGATCGGCCGCGGGCAGAAGGTGCAGACCACGAACCGCTGGGCGACGAAGGTCGTGTGGGCCGAGGGCGGCAGGTGGTAGCGATGGCTCATGATCGGCCTTATGTCGCGCCAGTTGATGCGCACCGGCGCCAGGTCGCCGTGCCAGCCCACCGCGTCGAGCGGGTTGAACGGATAGGTGACGGTGGAGATCGCGCCGCGCCGCTTGATGCGGACCTTCCATTCCCTGTCGCCCTTCTCGCCCTGCTGCTGCGCCTTGAAGGCGTCGTCCAGCCGCGGCGTGTCCAGCATGGCGGGATCGAAGATGGCGTGGTTGCCCACCAGCCCCTTGTCGGGCAGGTGGTAGCTGTCGTTGGTCGCCTCGACCAGCAGCGCCGTCACCGGCTGTTCGCACGCGATGCGCCACTGCGTGCCGCGGGGGATCATCACGTAGTCGCCCTCGCGGATCGCCAGGTGGCCGAAGTCGCAGTAAAGATGGCCCGCGCCCTCGTGCACGAACATGAGCTCGTCGCCGTCGCCGTTGCGCGCGAGGTCGCGCATGTCGCCGTCGGTGCGCCAGAACCGGATGCGGCAATGCGCGTTGTGCAGCACGTCCACCGCATCCCACGGCGCGTTCGCGACCGCGTTCAACTTGGTCAGGTCGAAGGCGCGCGGCTTCAGCGGCCCTTCCCAGTCGCTCCAGCCGGTCGGCGGATGGCGGTGATGGAACTGGGCCGAGGGGCCGAAGAAGCCCTCCTTCGACATCTCGCGCTCATAGGTGCCTTCCGGCAGGTCGGTATGCGCCTGGCGCGAGGCCGTACCCTCGACGCGCGGGAAGGAGATCCATTTCTTGCTCATCGTGCCCTACTCCGGACGCCTCGCCCTTCGACAAGCTCAGGGTGAGGCTCTACCGAGTCACATCCTCATCCTGAGCCTGTCGAAGGATGAGACTGCGCGTTCTACGAACGGGCGTCGGCCTTCAGCACGCCGCGCCGGATCTGGTCCAGCTCGATCGATTCGAACAGGGCGCGGAAATTGCCCTCGCCGAAGCCCTCGTTGCCCTTGCGCTGGATGATCTCGAAGAAGATCGGGCCGATCACCGTGGCGGTGAAGATCTGCAGCAGCAGCCCGCCGCCCTGGGTCGGCGCGCCGTCGATCAGGATGCGGTTGCGCCGGAGCCGCGCCAGGTCCTCGCCATGCCCGGGCAGCCGCGCATCGACCGCGTCGTAGTAGGTATCGGGCACGTCCTGGAACGCGACGCCGGCGGCGCGCAGCCCGTCGACCGTGGCATGGATGTCGTCGGTGCCCAGCGCGATGTGCTGGATGCCCTCGCCGTGATAGGCGCTCAAGTACTCCTGGATTTGCGACTTGTCGTCGGAGGATTCGTTGATCGGAATGCGGATCTTGCCGCAGGGGCTGGTCATCGCCTTCGACTTGAGGCCGGTCAGCTTGCCTTCGATGTCGAAATAGCGGATCTCGCGGAAATTGAACAGGCGCTCGTAGAAATCGGCCCATTCCGCCATGCGGCCGCGATGCACGTTGTGGGTCAGGTGGTCGATATAGGAGAGGCCCGCGCCGTGGGGCGACGGCTCTACGCCCTCGACCGGCACGAAGTCGACATCGTAGATCGTGCCGCGCCTGCCGTAGCGGTCGACAAGGTAGATCAGGCTGTCGCCGATGCCCTTGATGGCCGGGATGTTCAGCTCCATCGGCCCGACCTTGCCCTGCACGCCCCAGGCGCCGAGGGACAGGGCCCGCTGGTAGGCCTTGGCGGCGTCGGCGACGCGGAAGGCGATCGCGCAGACCGACGGCCCGTGCAGGCGCTGGAAGCTTTGCGCGAAGCTCTCGGGCTCGCCGTTGACGACGAAGTTGACGTCGCCCTGGCGGTACAGGGTCACGTTCTTCGAGCGATGGCGCGCGACCGCGCTGAAGCCCATCGACTGGAACAGCCGGCCGAGCGCCTTGGTGTCGGGGCCGGCATATTCGACGAACTCGAATCCGTCGGTGCCCATCGGATTGGCGGCGGTGATCTCTGCCATCGCGGCGTTTCCTTGTTGACCGTCTGCCCCGAAGCCCGGCAGTATAGTTTCAAATGAAACCAATTGCCAGCGCGAAGGAGTCCAACGGTAACGGCGCGCCCGGCCAGCGGCTCCAGCTCGACCGCTTCCTGCCCTACCGCCTGTCGATCCTGGCCAACACCGTGAGTTCGGGCGTGGCGCGCATCTATGCGCGGCGCTTCCAGCTGACGATCCCGGAATGGCGGGTGATGGCGGTGCTGGGCTGCGACGGGCCGCAATCGGCGAACGAGGTATGCGGGCGCACCGCGATGGACAAAGTCCAGGTCAGCCGCGCCGTCCAGCGGTTGATCCGCGCCGGGCGCCTGCGCCGCGCGATCGACGGCGGCGACCGGCGGCGCTCGGTCCTGACGCTGACCGCCGCCGGCCTGGCCCTGCATGACCGCATCGTGCCGCTAGCGCGGGCGGCGGAATCGCGCCTGCTTGCGCCGCTGGGGCCGGACGAGCGCGACCAGATCGACCGCCTGCTCGCCAAGCTGCAGGAGCGCGCCGCGGCGATTCTTGCGCCGGACCAGGATGCGTCCTGGCCCTAGGGATTCCGGCGCCTGGAACATCCCGGGAACGTCGTTGCGCGCGCGATGGCGCGTGCTATAAGGCCAAGGCCGGGCCGGCCGATGCGGCGCGCCAGGCCCGCGACCCCAGGACATGCCGACAGGACCTGCCGATGGCCCCCGCCAGCCCTAACCCTGCCCGTCCGCCGGGTCAGGCCAAGTCGATCCTGATCCTCAACGGGCCGAACCTGAACATGCTGGGGACGCGCCAGCCCGAGATCTACGGGCGCGAGACGCTGCAGGAGATCATGACCGCGGCGGCGCGGCGGGCGACCGAGCTGGGCCTGGCGACCGATGCGCGCCAGTCCAACCACGAGGGCGACCTGGTCACCTGGATCCAGCAGGCGCGCAGCGAGCACGACGGCATCATCATCAATCCGGCCGGATACACCACGACCTCGGTCGCGATCCTCGACGCGCTGCTGCTGGCCGAGAAGCCGGTGATCGAGGTGCACCTGTCGAACATCCACCGCCGCGAGGAGTTCCGCCACCACTCCTACGTCTCGAAGGCGGCGACCGGCGTGATCTGCGGCCTGGGAAGCCACGGCTACATCCTGGCCATCGAGGCGATGGGCCGCCTGCTGAAGCAATGACCGCCACCAAGGACCGCGAGAAGCGCATGGCCAAGCTGGATGTCGATCCGGACCTGATCCGCCGCCTGGCCGACCTGCTGCGCGAGACCGGCTTGGCCGAGCTGGAGGTGACGGAGGGCGAGCGCCGCCTGCGCGTGCGCCTGCCCGAGACGATCACCGCGGTCAGCGCGCCCGCCGGGCCGATGACGGCGCCGGCCGCCGCCGCCGTGCCCGCCCCGGCCGGCGACGGGCCGCCGGCGGGGGCCGTCACCTCGCCGATGGTCGGCACGGTGTTCGTGGCGCCCGAGCCCGGCGCCGCGCCCTTCGTCTCGGTCGGCGACAAGGTGATCGCGGGCCAGACCCTGCTGATCGTCGAGGCGATGAAGGTGATGAACCAGATCCCCGCGCCGCGCGCCGGCACCGTGACGCGCATCCTGATCCGCGACCGCCAGCCGGTCGAGTACGGCGAACCCCTGATGATCGTCGAGTAGGCGGCGGCGCGCCCCGAATGTTCGAGAAGGTGCTGATCGCCAATCGCGGGGAAATCGCGCTGCGCATCCAGCGCGCCTGCCGCGAGATGGGGATCGAGACGGTGGCCGTGCATTCCACCGCCGACGCCGACGCCATGCATGTGCGGCTGGCCGATGAGAGCGTGTGCATCGGCCCGCCGCCGGCCGCCGACAGCTACCTGAACATTCCCGCCATCCTGTCGGCCGCGGCGATCACCGGCGCCGATGCGATCCATCCAGGGGTCGGCTTCCTCAGCGAGAATGCGCGCTTCGCCGAGATGGTGGCCGAGCACGACCTGACCTTCATCGGCCCGACCCCCGACCATGTCCGCCTGATGGGCGACAAGATCGTCGCCAAGCGCGCCGCGATGGAGCTGGGGCTGCCGCTGGTGCCGGGCAGCGACGGGCCGGTCGCCGGCGACGACGACGCGCTGCGCCACGCGCACGCGATCGGCTATCCGGTGCTGGTCAAGGCCGCGGCCGGCGGCGGCGGGCGCGGCATGAAGGTGGCGCGCAGCGAGGCCGAGCTCAGCGACGCGCTGCGCATGGCGCGCCACGAGGCGCAGAGCGCGTTCGGCGACGGCACGGTCTACCTGGAGAAGTACCTGGAGCATCCGCGCCACATCGAGCTGCAGGTGCTGGGCGACGCCCACGGCAACGTGGTGCATTTCGGCGAGCGCGACTGCACGCCGCAGCGCCGCCACCAGAAGGTGGTCGAGGAAGCGCCCTCGCCCGCGCTCAACGCCACGGAGCGCGCGCGGCTGGGCGCGATCGGCGCCGAGGCGATGGCCAAGCTCGGCTACCGCTCGCTCGGCACGATCGAGTTCCTGTACCAGGACGGCCAGTTCTACTTCATCGAGATGAACACGCGCCTGC
>JADZDN010000276.1 GCA_020851015.1 Alphaproteobacteria bacterium
CCGGCTCTCCCACCCGGGAACTCCCTGGACTGGTGCGGTCGTGGCGAACGTTCTATCTATCCGTCCCTGGCTAACAAATCGTAAGGATCGCCGGCGATAATGCACCAAGCGTTCCTTATGTGTTCCAGGGCATGGGTTGCATGACGCTCGGGCCCCACGACCGCGTCTATGCCGTCGGCGACATCCATGGCCGGCTCGACCTGCTGGACCGGCTATACCGGCTGATCCGACAGGACAGCGACAACGAGCCCCCGGGCCGGCGGACGGTGGTGCATCTGGGCGACTATGTCGATCGCGGGCCGGACAGCCGCGGCGTGGTCGAGCGCGTCATGGCCCCGCCGCTGCCGGGCTTCGAATCCGTGGCGCTGCTGGGCAACCACGATTTCATGATGCGCGGCTTCCTCGACCATCCGGCGGAGGTAGGGCCGGGGTGGTTGGTGAATGGCGGCACCCCCACCCTTGCCAGCTATGGGGTCGAGCCGCCGCGCCGGCTCGATGCGGACGAGATGGTGCGCGCGGCGGGCGCGCTGGCCCAGGCGCTGCCGGCCGCGCATAGGGCCTTCCTCGACAGGCTGGCTCCCCACTATCGCGCCGGGCCGTTCCTGTTCGTCCATGCGGGCATCCGGCCGGGGCGGCCGGTGGACGCGCAGGCGCTGGAAGACCTGATCTGGATCCGCGAGGAATTTCTCGACTCCCGGGCGGACCACGGCGCCGTCGTCGTGCACGGCCATACGATCACGCGCGAGCCCGACTTCCGCCCCAACCGCATCGGCATCGACACCGGCGCCTATCGCAGCGGCCGCCTGACGGCGCTGCGCGTGGGCGATGGCGCGACCAAGATCCTGCAGACCTGAGTCCGACGCGAACCGGTTGCATCGCATCGCCAGCGAAACCGCGTTCGTGGCGAGCGCGCGGCCGGCGTCAAACCGCGGCAGTTCACGTCGCGGTTGGGTCGCGCCCGGCCTCCAACACTTCGGCCGCGGCGCGGAACCGCTGGGCGGAGCGAACAAGGTGCGCCAAGTCGCAGGCCGCGGCGAAATTGCGCAGAACCTGCGCGACCGTCTTTGGATCGCCGTGCTCGGCATACAAACGGGTTATCAGCGCCCGGATCTCGTCGTCCGGATTGAGGTCGTCCGCCATGGTGGCCAGCCCTACCTGTGCGTTTGCCAGTCCGTGCGCGCCTGCGACGGCTTCCTGCCGCCGTGATCGCGCGTGGCAAAGAATAGGCGCGCGAATTTGCCCAAGCATGAAATCGTGGGAGTCCGAACGCATAGGAAACGGGCGAAAGCATAGGAAAGTCCCGACGCGCGGCCGCCGGCTACGCCGCGCGCATAGGGGGGCGTCCTCGCGGACCGCGCCTTTCGGGTAAGGTTCGGCGGGCCATGCGGGTGTTTGCGCGCGGCGCACGGATCGCGGAGACTTGGACATGGCCGCCGATCCGCTGCTCCAGCCCTACCGTCTGAAGCATCTCGTCCTGCGCAACCGCTTTCTGTCGACCGCGCACGAGCCCGCCTATACCGAGGACGGGCTGCCGAAGGAGCGCTACCGGCTCTACCACCGCGAGAAGGCCAAGGGCGGTATCGCGCTGACCATGATCGGCGGCTCGTCGGTGGTGTCGCCCGACAGCCCGCAGGCCTTCGGCAACATCCAGCTCTTCCGCGACGACGCGGTGCCGTGGCTCGAGGAACTGGCCGACGACGTGCACGCGCAGGGCGCCGCGGTGATGATCCAGCTCACCCATCTCGGCCGCCGCACTTCGTGGAGCAAGGAGCAATGGCTGCCGGTGATCGCGCCTTCGGCCCTGCGCGAGCCGGCGCACCGCGCCAGCTTGAAGTGGAAGAGATCGAGGAGGTCGGCCTGCTAGCGCGGCGATATAGATCGGGCGGGGGCTTCCTATTCTATCCGCTCACCGATAGCGGCGGCGAAGAGACGCGCTGACGAGTGGCTGCCCCCTCACCCAACTTCGGCTAGGCGCTGCGCGCCAAGCCTTCGTATCCCCCTCCCCCCGCTTCGCGTGGGGCGAGGGGTCGTGAGAATGGAATCCCTCGCCCCGCGTTAGCGGGGAGAGGGCGGGGCCCAAAGCCGCCAGGCTTTGGGAGGGTGGGGGGTCGACAGGGCAGACGCTGACGACAATTTGTGACATTTCAAGGCCGTCCTAGGGCCCCCCATTGCAATTCCGCGCGTCCCGGACCATGTTAGCGGCGTCGACTCGTTTAGGGTTGGCCTCGTCTACCCTCGCGTGTCGAGTGCTGGCCCGGCTCCCAATCCCCCGCGACGTCCGACCCGCTGTGCCGGTGGCATGGCGGCACTACATCTACTTTAGGAACGATCATGGCTACTGGAACGGTTAAGTGGTTCAACACCCAGAAGGGTTATGGATTCATCCAGCCAGAGGACGGCTCGAAGGACGTATTCGTCCATATCTCGGCGGTCCAGCAGGCCGGAATGGGCTCCCTCAACGAGGGGCAGAAGATCAGCTTCGACGTGCAGAATGACCGCGGCAAGCCCGCGGCCACCAATCTGAAGTCGGTCTGATCCAACAAGGGGGCGGCTCCAGCCGCCCCCTTCGTCATTCGCGGGCCCGATCGACGCGGACCCCGCGTTTCAGGTCATGCGCGCTTGGCCTTCGGTACCTCGGCGTCGTCGCCCACGGGATGCACGTTGCGGAAGCCGATGGCAAGGCGGTTCCAAACGTTGATGAGCCCGATCAGCGTGGTCAGGTTTGCCAGTTCGTCGTCCTTGAACTGCGCGCGCACCTCGGCATACACGTCGTCGGGCGCGTGCGTCTCGGCAATCAGGGTCAGGGCCTCCGTCCAGGCGAGCGCCGCGCGTTCGCGCGCGCTGTAGGCCGGCGATTCCCGCCAGGCGTTGAGCAGATAGAGACGCTGCTCCGTTTCGCCATTGCGGCGCGCGTCCTTGCTGTGCATGTCCAGGCAGTAGGCGCAGCCGTTGATCTGCGAGGCGCGCATCTTGACCAGCTCGATCAGCGCGTGCTCAAGGCCGCTGTTCTGGATGTAGGTCTCGACGCCCACCAGCGCCTTGATGGCGCCGGGGGCAGCCGCGTAGGCGTTCAGCCGTGCTTGCATGATCTCCTCCTTCGCTTCCGGGTTCGCGGGGCAGACAATGGCCTTTGATTGGCCTATTGCGATGAGCCAAGAATAGCTATCGCGCGCGTGCTGCTCCAGCCCGGCGAGCCTATCCTGCTGGAAGATCCGGGCCGACCAGGCCCCGGCGATGGCGGGGCGGCTGGCGGCCGCGATCAGGCGATAGCGCGGCGACGAATTCCTATGTCCAAGGATTGACGACGGTGACGCCGCACCAATCGAAATGCTTCCCATTGCGCGTCACGACGTCGAGGCCGTGCTGGATCGCCGTCGCGGCAAGCATGACGTCGACCGTCGGAACGGTCACGCCCTTGCTCCGCAACACAGCCTGCTTGCGGCCCCAAATGCGCACCGTGTCGAGGTCGAACCCAAGCAGGCGGCCCGCGTACTGCTCCGTCAGGCCCGCAGCCCAGGCTTCAAGCAGTTCGCGGCGTTTGCCGCGCGGCAAGCCATGAACGCCAGCGTCGATCTCGCCGAGGGTCAGGATCGACACGCGCCTCGCTTCGTCGGGAACCGACGCCAGCCACTGCTTCAATCCCGGATTGGCGACGGGCTTCGCGAACTCGGACACCGCCACCGTGTCGAACAAGAACACGGCTCAACCGAGGTCGATGACTCGCGAGGGCGAGGGGTCACGACGGAACAGCTCGTCGACTTCCTTGTCCGTGAGGCCGGGCTTCGGGCATGAGGATAGGTATTCAAGATCCGTCATGCGCCGCCGCGTGCGCCTTTTCCAGTCGCGATGGGCGACCACGACGACGGCCGGCTCGCCGTGGCGCGTGATGGTCTGGGGACCCTCTTCCAGCGCCCGGTCGACGACCTCGCTCAGCTTGTTCTTGGCGTCCTGAAGCTGCCATGAGCGCATCGCGCCCCCCGGCCAATCCGTCTAGACTGGCTAGATTATAGGCGATAACCTCGGAATATCAAGCCCTCAGCTCCGCCAGGTCCTTGTAGAGGTCCAGCGCCTCGGGGTTGGCCAGCGCTTCCTTGTTCTTGACCGCGCGGCCGTGCACCACGTCGCGCACCGCGAGCTCGACGATCTTGCCGCTCTTGGTGCGCGGGATGTCGGCGACGTGCACGATCTTGGCCGGCACGTGGCGCGGGGTGGTGTTGCGCCTGATCTGGTCCTTGATCTTCTTCGTCAGGTTGTCGTCCAGGCTGAGGCCAGGCCGCAGCCGAACAAAGAGCACCACGCGCACGTCGCCGTCCGCCCAGTCCTGGCCGATCACGATGCTCTCCACCACCTCGTCGAGCTGTTCGACCTGGCGGTAGATCTCGGCCGTGCCGATGCGCACGCCGCCGGGATTGAGCACGGCGTCGGAGCGGCCGTGGATGACCAGGCCGCCATGCCCGGTGATCTCGATGTAGTCGCCGTGGCACCAGACGTTCTTGAACCGGGCGAAATAGGCATTGTGGTACTTCTGCCCGTCGGGATCGTTCCAGAAGCCGATCGGCATGCAGGGGAAGGGCTTGGTGCAGACCAGCTCGCCCTTGTCGCCGCGCAGCGGCTTGCCGTCGTCGCCGAACACGTCCACCGCCAAGCCCAGGCCGCGCTGCTGGATCTCGCCGCGCCAGACCGGACCGGTCGGATCGCCCAGCACGAAGCACGAGATGATGTCGGTGCCGCCGCTGATCGAGGCGAGGTGCAGGTCCTTCTTGATCGCGCGGTAGACGAAGTCGAACGATTCCGGCACCAGCGGCGAGCCGGTGGAGGTCATCGCGCGCACCGTGCGCAGGCGGTGCGTCTCGATCGGCTTCAGCCCCGCCTTGTTGACAGCGTCGATGTACTTGGCCGAGGTGCCGAACAGCGTCATCGATTCCTGGTCGGCATAGTCGAACAGGATGTTGCCGGTGGGATGGAACGGATTGCCGTCATAGAGCAGCAGCGTCGCCTCGGACGCCAGCGCCGTGATCAGCCAGTTCCACATCATCCAGCCGCAGGTGGTGAAGTAGAACACGCGGTCGCCCGGCTTGATGTCGCAGTGCAGCCGGTGCTCCTTCAGGTGCTGCAGCAGCGTGCCGCCCTGGCCGTGCACGATGCACTTGGGCACGCCGGTCGTGCCGGAGGAGAACATGATGAACAGCGGATGGTCGAACGGCAGGCGCTCGAAGGCGATTGTCCGCGGCGCATAGGGCGCGAGGAACTGCGCGAGCGTCACCGTGCGGTCGATGCTCTCGGTCATCGGCGCGCCGGTGTAGGGAATCACCACCGCGCGCCGCACGGTCGGCAGCTTGGCCAGGATCGCCGGCAGCTTGTCGACCGACGAGAAGGTCTTGCCGCCGTAAAAATACCCGTCCGACGTGAACAGCACGACCGGCTCGATCTGGCCGAAGCGGTCGAGCACGCCCTGCACGCCGAAGTCGGGCGAGCAGGAGGACCAGATCGCGCCGATCGAGCTGGCCGCCATCATCGCCATCGCGGTCTCGGGCAGGTTGGGCAGGTAGCCGGCGACGCGGTCGCCCGGCTTCACCCCTTCGGCCTCGAGCGCCTGGGCCAGGCGCGAGACCGTGTCGTAGACCTCGCCCCAGGTAAGCGAGCGGCGGACCTTGTCCTCGCCCCAGAACACCATCGCCTGGCCGGAATCGCGCCGGCGCAGCAGGTTCTCGGCGAAATTCAGCTTGGCGTCGGGGAAGAACTTGGCGCCCGGCATCTTCGACGGGCTGGCGAGCGCGCGCTTGCCGCGCGTCTCGGCGATGACGCCGCAATAGTCCCACAGCGAGGTCCAGAACTTGGCCGGCTCGGCGACCGACCAGCGCCAGAGCGAAGGGAAATCCTTCGTCGGGACGCCCCAGTCCTCGGCAACCCGTGCCCGGAAACCGCTCAGATTCGCGGCGGCAATTCGCGAGGGCGAGGGCTGCCACAGGGGCTTTTCCGCCGCGCCGGCGCGACGACGGGCCGGCCCGGCCTTTGCCGATCGCCTGGACTTGGCTTTGGAACGGGTCTTCTTGGCGGCCATGTCGGTCCTCCCCCGGCCGAATTCTTCGCGGCGAAACGTCAATAAGCCCTAAAGAGCGCCCCGCCGCAACGGGCCCCCGCCGCCGCATCCGTGCCATGCAGGTTCGGGACTGGCGATCCCGTCCGGCTCCGCTATCCTTCCGCCTTGATGCCCCCCTCCGACGATTCCGTCCCGGCCGGACGAATGGCGTATTTTCACGGCCTGCCGGCCGCCACCTGCGGCGCGCTGTGGATGTCGGTGGCGGCCGTCACGTTTTCGGCCATGAACGCCATCATCCGCCTGTTGGGCCAGGAGCTGCCGCCGGTCGAGCTGGCGTTCTTCCGCAATTTCTTCTCGCTGGTCGTGATGCTGCCGTGGATCCTGCGCTACGGCCTCGGCAGCCTGAACCTGCGGCGCTTCAAGCTCTATTCCATGCGTGCGCTGATGGGGCTGGTGTCCATGCTCTGCTGGTTCAGCGCCGTGGCGCTGATCCCGCTGGCCGAGGCGATCGCGCTGAGCTTCACCGGGCCGCTGTTCGCGGTCGCCGCCGCCGCCGTGGTGCTGCGCGAGAAGGTGGGGTGGCGGCGCTGGGGCGCGGTGATCGTCGGCTTCATCGGCGTACTGATCATCGTGCGGCCAGGACAGGTCGAGCTGTCGCTGGGCGCCACGCTGGTGCTGCTGTCGGCGCTGACCATGGCGGCCGGCGCGTTGCTGGTGAAGACGCTGGCGCGCACCGAGCCGGCGCCATCGATCGTCGCCTACATGGTGATCTACCTGGCGCCGATGTCGCTGATCCCCGCGCTGTTCGTGTGGGAGTGGCCGCAGCCGCAACATTGGCCCTACCTGATCGCGCTGGGTTCGATCGGCGCGGTGGCGCATCTCGCCTACACCCGCGCGCTGGCGGCGGCCGACGCATCGGCAGTGATGCCCTTCGATTACCTGCGCATGCCGTTCGGCGCCGCGATCGCATTCGCGCTTCTGGGCGAGATACCGACCATCTGGACGTGGACCGGCACCGGCGTGATCGTGGCCTCCACCATGTATATCGCCCAGCGCGAGATCTTCCTCCGCCGCCGGCGCCAGGCCGTGCCCGAGATGACCGCTTCGTGACGGTTCGCGGCATGGCGGGGGCGGGCAAGCGCTGGCAGGGGCTGTCCGCCAACACGCGCGCGATCCTGTGGATGTTGCTGGGCACCGTGATGTTCTCGGTCATGACGGCGCTGATCAAGGCCATGGCCGCGCGCTATGACAGCCTGCAGATCGCGTTCTTCCGCAGCTTCTGTTCCTTCCTGACGTTCCTACCGATCGTGCTGGCCGGAGGGTTCCAGGCCTTCCGCACCGCCATGCCGATGCAGCACGTCCTGCGCGGCCTGGTCGGCGTGATGGCGATGCTGAGCGGGTACTACGCCGTTGCGAACCTGCCGCTGGCGCTATCGACCTCGATCAGTTTCGCCACGCCGCTGTTCCTGGTGGTGCTGGCGGTGTTCGTGCTGGGCGAAACCGTGGGCTGGCGGCGATGGGGCGCCACGGCGGTAGGCTTCGCCGGCGTTTTGGTCTGCGTGCGACCCACGCACGGCATCGCACCCGCCGCGATCGTCGGCATGGTGTCGGCCGCGCTGGTGGCCTGTTCGGTCGTCGTGACCAAGAAGATGCCGGTCAGCGAACGGGCAATCACCATCGTCATCTGGTCGACCATGACCAGCTCGGTCACCGCGCTGATCCCGGCGCTGGCGGTGTGGCGGACGCCCGACCTGCACGACCTGGTGTTCCTGGCCGCCACCGGCGTGGTGGGCGCCGGTGGCCAGGCGATCTTCGTTCATTCCTATCGCCTGGGCGAGGCGTCGGTCGTGGGACCCGTCGACTATGTGCGCCTGGTGTTCGCGACCATGATCGGGCTGGCCTGGTTCGGCGAATGGCCCGACCAGTGGACCGCCGTGGGCGCCGCGCTGATCGTTGCAAGCACGGCGTACATCGCCCATCGCGAGTCGGTGCGCCGCCGCCAGATACCCAAGCCCCAGCCGGTAGCCTGAGCCGCGCAAGCGCGACATCCGCGCCCTTGCGCGCGGCGCGGCGGCGTAGCACCAATAGGCCCATGGCCGCCCCCGACTCTCCCTCCATGCTGCGGAACCTGTGGTACTACGCCTTGCCGGGCGCGCTGCTGGAGCGCGGACGCATGATCGCGCGCACCATCCTGGGCGAGCCCATGCTGTTCGCGCGCGACGCGGACGGCCAGGTCTTCGCGCTGCTGGACATCTGCCCGCATCGCGGCATGCCGCTGACCGAGGGAAGCTTCGACGGGCGCGAGGTCGAATGCTGCTATCACGGCTGGCGCTTCGACCGCGGCGGGCGCTGCACGGCGATCCCGTGGCTGGTCGACGGCCAGGAGGTCGACGTCCGGCGCATCAAGCTGCGCCGCTTCCCCGCGCGCGAGCACCTGGGCAACGTGTGGGTGCATGTCGGCGCCCCGGACGCCGACGAGGCCGCGCTGCCCGAGCTGCCGCCGCTGCCGGATATCGGCGTGGCCGCGCCGAACCTGGCGGTCGAGATGGAGTTCGCCTGCCATGTCGATCAGGCGGTGATCGGGCTGATGGACCCGGCGCACGGGCCCTTCGTGCACACGTCCTGGTGGTGGCGGCCGAACCGCCGGATGCAGGTGAAGGAGAAGGCGTTCGAGCCGGCGCCGCTGGGATTTCGCATGAAGCGCCACCAGCCGGCCAGCAACTCGCGCGCCTACTACCTGTTCCTCGGCGGCCAGCCCGAGACCGAGATCACCTTCCGCCTGCCGGGCGTGCGCGTGGAGCAGATCCGCGCCGGGCGGCACCAGGTCGTGCAGATGACCGCGGTGACGCCGATCGACGACGCGACGACGCGCATCAGCCACGTGATCTACTGGACCGTGCCGTGGCTGAGCGCGCTGAAGCCGGCGCTGCGCCGGATCGCGCACCGCTTCATCGACCAGGACCGCGTGATCGTCGAGAAGCAGCAGCGCGGTCTGAAGCACCGCCAGCCGATGATGCTGGTCAAGGACGCCGACACGCTGGCGCGCTGGTATTTCGGGCTGAAAAAGGAATACGCGCTCGCCGAGGCGGAGGGCCGCGCGTTCCAGAACCCGGTGCCCGAAACGGTTCTGCGCTGGCGGAGCTAGCGCCCTGTCCCGTCATGGCCGGGCTTGACCCAAGGCTGTCCGGTTCGCGAACCCCGCCGCGTAGATTTCGTGTTTGGTCCCCCCTCCCCGTGGGGGGGGGGGGGGGGGGGGGGGGGGGGAC
>JADZDN010000277.1 GCA_020851015.1 Alphaproteobacteria bacterium
CGCCGACAGGCCCGCGTCGGCGATCGCGTTCAGCCCGCGGATCTTGACGCCCTTGAAGTCGTCGAGCGCGATCAGCGGCTTCTTCTGCGAAGTGAAGATCGACTGCCGCGTGATGTAGAGCCAGGCGATGTTGGTGACGCCCTTGCTGGCGATCTTGGCTTCCAGCAGCTTGGCCGCCGGCGTGCCGGGGAATTTCTTGATCTTCTCCAGGTCCGTGAACAGGTCGGGGATCGCCGTCACGGTCATCTCGGGAATGGTGTTGCCCCACTGGAATCCCGCGACCAGCGCCGCCTCGATCGCGCCGCGCGCGACCTGCGGATGGTTCTCCGCCGCCTTGGCGAGCTGCTCGGCCGGGAACAGCTCGACCGCGATGCCGCCGGCGGTCGCCTGCTCGAGGTCGGCCTTGAAGAACTCCAGCGCCTTGTGCAGGTGGTGCACGGTCGGCACTTGGTAGCTGATGCGCATCTTGGTCTGGGCGACCGCGGGCGTCGCGGCCGCCGCCAGAACGCCGATGGCGATCGCGGCGGCAATGCTTGCTTTCAGACGGGACATGCTCATTTCCTCCGTTTGCGCCCGGCGGTTCCCGTGGCGCGCTTGTTGTCGCCCCTCGCGCGCTGCATCAGCGCGTGGGCGAAATCCTGCTTCTCGGCCTCGCTGCGGCGCAGCTCAGGCAGGCCGACCATCGCGTTGAACTCGTCGAACGTCGCCATGCGGCGGCGATAGGCGGCGGTGGTGCCGTCGCGCTTCAGCGTTGCCATCAGCTCGCTTACCGCGCGCGCCACGGCATAGGTGGCGGCAACGGGATAGACGACCGCGGCATAGCCGATCTTCTGCAGCTCGGCCGCCGGCAGGATGGGGCTCAACCCCGCCTCGACGTTGTTGGCCAGCAGCGGCGCGTCGATCTCCGTGCAGATCCGGCGCATCTCGGCGACGCTGCGCGGCGATTCGACGAAGATCAGGTCGGCCCCGGCCTCGCGGTAGAGCTGCGCGCGGTCGATCGCGTCGTCCAGGCCCGTGACGGTCAGTGCGTCGGTGCGCGCCATGATGACGAGATCAGGATCGACGCGGGCGTCCAATGCCGCCTTCACCTTGCCGACCATCTCCTCGGCCGGGATCACCGCCTTGCCGGCCATGTGGCCGCAGCGCTTGGGCGCCACCTGGTCCTCGATGAACAGGCCCGCGACGCCCGCGCGCTCGTAGCTTCTGACCGTGCGCGCCACGTTGGTGACGTTGCCGTAGCCGGTATCGGCGTCGGCGAACAGCGGCAGCGCGACGCTGTCGCACAGCCGCGCGTAGAAATCCGCCATCTCGGTGACCGAAAGCTGGCCGGTATCGGGCTGGCCCAGCAGGGTCGCGGTCGCGCTGTAGCCGCCGGCGGTGATGGCGGCGAAGCCGGCCTGCTCGATCAGGCGCGCCGACAGCGCGTCGTGCGCGCCGGGCAGCACGAGGATCTCCTTGGCCTCGATCAAGCGGCGAAAGCGCGTGGTGCGCCGCATCCGGCATTCCCTCCCCAGGGCTTGTCGGCCGGCACTCTGCCGCGCCGCCCGGGTCCGCGCAACCCTCGGTCCCCGCAACCCTCGGGCCGCCTCAGGATCGTCTGCGCCACATCGCCGGCCAGGCGATGGCGCAGGCCGCCAGCATGGTGAGGCCGCAAAGCTCGAACAACGCCACCGCCAGGGGTGCGCCCAGCCAGCTTGCCGCCGGGCCCATCAGGACGACGCCAAGCTGGCCGATGCCGATGGCGCTGGACAGGACGCCCATGGTCCGCGAGCGTCGCTCGGCCGGGGCATTGACCAGGATCAGCGTGCTCTGCGTGGTGGCGAAGATGCCCGAGCCGATGCCGGCGAAGGTGAGGGCCGCGAGCGACAATGCGTAGTTGCCCGAAAGGCTGAAGCAAAGCGCCCCCAGCATGGTGATGGTCGAGCCGAGCAGGAAGCCCGGCCCGAACCAGCGCGCCTGCGTCAGGTTGGCGACGGCGAGCGCGCTCAGAAGCCCGCCGATCGCCTCGGAGGTCGACAACAACCCAACCAGCACCGGCGGCACGCCAAGGGCCTGCTTGGCGATCACCGGCACCATGCTGCCGTAGACGAAACCGAAGAAGTTCATGCCCACCGTGGCCACCAGCGTGCCCAGGATCAGCTTGTCGCTGCAGGCGATGCGGACGTCCTCGACGATGCTGGACAGCAGGCGCGGGCCTGGGGGCGGCGGCCCGGCACCGGGTGGGGCGCCGAGCCCGATCGCGAACAGGGTCGCGGCCAGATAGAAGCCCGCACAGGCCGCGTAGCACGCGCCGACCCCATAGGCGGCGTAGAGCGCGCTGCCCGCGACCGGGCCGATCAGGCGCACGGCGCTGATCGTCGCCCAGTCCATGCCGATCGCCGCGCTGGTGCGGCCCGGTCCAGCGATCTCGCCCAGCAACGTGCGGCGCACGGCATTTTCCGTCGACCAGTAGAGGCCGCTCATCAGCGCGCCCAGCCCGACCTGCCAGATCGTCAACAGGCCCGCGAGGCTGAGGAAGCCGAGCGTCGCGTAGGTGACCATGATCGAGGCCAACCCGAGCCGCAGCATCCGACCCAGGGACAAGCGCGCGGCAAGCGTGCCGCTGACGGCGCCCGCCGCCATCGGCAGAAAACGCAGGAACATCACGAAGGCGACGTCGCCGGCCGAGGCGGTGACGTCGAAGACGTAGATTCCGGTGATCAGCATGTCCGACCAGCGCACCGTGCCGGTCATGATCCCGATCAGCCAAGCGCGCCTAAACGCTCCATCCCGCAGCAGGCCCCAGGGCCCGCGCGGCAGTTCCGGTGCGCGCAACCGTTTCCTCCCGAATATCGTGTTCTTCGGCGGTCGGGAGGCTCACCATAGCAAACCGCCGCGCCCGGTGGGGGCGCGGCGGCTAGCACGGAGGGACGCCAGGTCAGTTCGTGGGCTTCCAGGTTCCGTCGGGCTGCAGGCAGGCGGTGCCTTGCCGCACCTGCTCCTTGCCGTCGACCATCAGCCGCGTCTCATACGGCTTGCACTGCGGCGTTCCGGCGGCCTGCTGGCCCGCCGCATTTCCGGCGGCTTGGCCCGGCGCGGGCGGCAGCGCCGGTACCGCGGGGGCGGCCGTCGGGGATGGCGCCGTAGCAGCCGTGCTTCCCACCGCCGGGGCCGGCGGCGTGACCGGCGCGGGCTGCAGGGCAGGCGCCGTCGAGGTCGGCGCAGGGGGCGTGTAGGCGGCGGTGGGCGCGACGCCCGACCGCTTGGACCGCAGGTGGTCGAGCAGGGCGATGCTTACCTGGCCATCCTGCGGCAGCGCATTGTTGCCCTGGTAGGCGCGGATCGCCTCGGCCGTGCGCGGACCGTAAATCCCGTCGGCCGGGCCGGACGTGTAGCCGGCCGCGTTCAATTCGGTCTGGACGTTCAGGGTAAGGTCGTCGCGGATCGGCGGATAGGGCGAGCCTGTGGACGGCGCCGAAGCAGTATTGTTTCCCAGAGCCTTGTTGGCTTCGGCTTTGGTCTTGTGCCAGGTATCCTTCGCGCCCTCGGTGCCGCCTTCGTAGGCGTCGAGAACGCCTTCCTTCAAGCCTTTGTACGCGCTAGTGAACGCGCCGCTGATCTTGCCGCCGAGATCGTCGGCGAGCAGGGGCGTCGCGCTACCCAGCATCAGGGCCACGGCCAGCGGTATCCGCGCCAGGGAAAGGTTCGACCGGGTCATGTGCTTCTCCTCTTTCTTCCAGGATCGACGCCGCTGCCAGCGGGCCACACGGCCCGGATATGCAGCGGCATGATGGCGCACGAGATCCGGTGCGCCTGTGACAAACGCTTGATCGCGCCCGATGTTCCAAGCGCGCTGGCGCTATGTCGTCGCCTTTGGACCAGACCGCGTCGTGTGCGGCAACTTGCCGCGAAGGGGCGTAGAGGATAGTCCGGCGCGGCGGTTGCCTCGCGTCGCGCACGCTGCCACATTGCGATGCACAAGACCGACGGGGACCGGCGCGTGACGCGCTATTCGATCTTCAGCCTGGCGCGCAATGCGCTGAACTACAACGAGGATTGGCCGCGGGCCTGGCGCAGTCCCGAGCCCAAGCCCGCCTACGACGTGATCGTTGTCGGCGGCGGCGGGCACGGGCTCGCGACGGCCTATTATCTCGCCAAGGAACACGGCATCACCAATGTTGCGGTGGTCGAGAAAGCCTGGCTCGGTGGCGGCAATACCGGCCGCAACACCACCGTCATCCGCTCCAACTACCTGTGGGACGAAAGCGCGCATCTCTACGAAAAGTCCCTGAAGCTCTACGAGGGTCTCAGCCAGGACTTGAATTTCAACATCATGCTGAGCCAGCGCGGCGTGGTGAACCTGGCGCACAGCGAGCACGACATGCGCGAACTCAGCCGTCGGGTCCACGCGCTGCGGCTGAACGGCATCGATTCCGAGGTGTTGGCGCGCGACGAGGTTCAGCGCCTTATCCCGATCCTCGACTGCTCGCCCGGCGCGCGCTTTCCCGTCCTCGGCGCCTCGATCCAGCGGCGTGGCGGCGTGGCGCGCCACGACGCGGTTGCCTGGGGACTGGCGCGGGCGGCGGATGCGCGGGGCGTCGACATCATCCAGAACTGCGAGGTCACGGGCATCCTGCGCGACGGCGGACGGGTGATGGGCGTCGAGACCACGCGCGGGACGATCCGCGCCAACAAGGTGGGCTGCGTGGTCGCCGGCCACGCCTCCGTGCTGGCCGCGATGGCGGGGTTCCAGTTGCCGATCGAGAGCCATCCGCTGCAGGCGATGGTCAGCGAGCCGATCAAGCCCGTCCTGCACACGGTGGTCATGTCCAACGCCGTGCATGCCTATATAAGCCAGTCCGACAAGGGCGAGCTGGTGATGGGCGCGGGCATCGATACCTGGAACTCCTACGGCCAGCGCGGCAGCCTGTCCGTCGTCGAGCAGACGGTGGGCGCGGTTTGCGAGCTGTTCCCGATCTTCGGCCGCCTGCGGCTGATGCGGAGCTGGGGCGGCATCGTCGATGTCTGCCCGGACGCCAGCCCGATCATCTCGAAGACGCCGGTCGAGGGACTCTATTTCAACTGCGGCTGGGGCACCGGCGGCTTCAAGGCGACGCCCGGCTCGGGCTGGGTGTTCGCGCACACCATCGCCCAGGACCGCCCGCACCCGCTCAACGCCGCCTTCGCGCTCGACCGCTTCACCTCGGGCGCGCTGATCGACGAGCACGGCGCCGCCGCCGTGGCGCATTAGGGGAAATCGGGACGTGGACCCCTCGATACCCCCCACCCTAACCCTCCCCCACAAGGGGGGAGAGGACGGTTCAGGCGGCGCCTGCTGCTTTGCTCCCTCCCCCTCGATGGGGGAGGGTCGGGGCGGGGGTGAACACGCTGGCGAGGCGCGGGCATGCTCCTGATCGCCTGCCCCTGGTGCGGTCCGCGCGCGGAGCTGGAATTCCGCTGCGGCGGGCAGGGGCACCTGACCCGGCTGACCGACGCGATGGGCGTGTCCGATGCCGAATTCGCGCGCTACCTCTACATGCGCGACAACCCCAAGGGCTGGCACTACGAGCGCTGGAACCACGTCAACGGCTGCCGGCGCTGGTTCAATGCCGTGCGCCACACCGTGACGCACGAGTTCCACGCCACCTACAAGCCCGGCGAGCCGAAGCCGGACCTGCCGCGAACATGAGCAACGGCGATCTGCGGCGTTCCACCGGCGGGCGGATCGACCGCGCGCAAGGCCTGCGCTTCATTTTCGACGGCGCGGGCTACAGCGGCTATGCCGGCGACACGCTGGCCTCGGCGCTGCTGGCGAACGGCGTGCGCCTGGTCGGGCGCAGCTTCAAGTACCACCGACCGCGCGGCATCGTGTCGGCCGGCGCGGAGGAGCCCAACGCGCTGGTCGAGCTCGGCAACGGCGCGCGGCGCGAGCCGAACCTGCGCGCCACGCAGATCGAGCTCCATGACGGGCTGGTGGCGTCGAGCCAGAACCGCTGGCCCAGCCTCGACCTCGACATCGGCGCGATCAACAACCTAGCCTCGCGCCTGCTTCCCTCGGGCTTCTACTACAAGACCTTCATGTGGCCGCCGGGCTTCTGGCATTTCTACGAGCACGTCATCCGCCGCGCCGCCGGCATGGGCCGCGCCGCCACCGAGCCCGATCCCGACCGCTACGACCACCGCTATGAGCATTGCGACGTTCTGGTGGTGGGGGCCGGGCCGGCCGGCATCGCGGCCGCGCTCGCCGCCGGGCGGAGCGGGGCCCGCGTCATCCTGTGCGACGAGCAGCAGGAGATGGGCGGCGACCTGCTGGCCAGCATGGCGCTGATCGACGGCGCGCCGGCCGCGGACTGGGTTGCGCGCGCCCTTGGCGAGCTGGCGGCGCTGCCCGAGGTGCGGCTGCTGTCCCGCGCCACGGCCTTCGGCTACTACGACCACAACGCGCTGGCGATCGCCGAGCGGGTGGCCGATCACCTGGCCCGGCCGGGACCGGGCATTCCGCGCCAGCGGATTTGGCACGTCCGCGCGCGCCAGGTCGTGCTGGCGGCCGGCGCGATCGAGCGGCCGCTGGTGTTCCGCGACAACGACCGGCCCGGCGTAATGCTGGCCAACGCCGCGCGCACCTACCTGCGGCGCTATGCCGTGGCCTGCGGCCGGCGCGCGGTCCTGTTCACCAACAACGACGCGGCCTATGGCGCGGCGCTGGATCTGCGCGCGGGCGGGGTGGATATCGCCGCGATCGTCGACCTGCGCCCCGATCCGAAGGGCCAGCGCACCGAGGTGGCGCGCGCGCAGGGCTTGCGCGTGCTGGCGGGCCGGGCGGTGGTCGCCGTGCACGGCAGCAAGGCCGTGACCGGCATCGACGTCGCGCGGCTGCAGGACGATGCGTCCGCCGCGATCCTCGACCGCGAGCAGATCGCCTGCGACACAGTACTGATGTCGGGCGGCTGGAACCCGGCCGTCCACCTGTTCTCGCAGTCCGGCGGCAAGCTGCGCTTCGACACGGCGTCGGCCGCCTTCGTGCCGGACCGCGCCAACCAGGCGCTGCGCTCGGCGGGCGCCTGCAACGGCGCGGCGCGGCTGGCCGACTGCCTGGCGCAAGGGGCGGCCGCGGGCGCGGCGGCTGCCCAGGACGCGGGTTTCGCCGCGGCGGCCTTGGCGCTGCCCGATCTCGATCCCGATCCCGACGAGGCGCCGATGCGCCACCTCTGGGTGGTGCCGTCCGACGCGCCGGTGGGACACAAGGGCAAGCATTTCGTCGACTTCCAGAACGACGTCACCGCCGCCGACATCCGCCTGGCCGCGCGCGAGGGCTACCGCTCGGTCGAGCACCTGAAGCGCTACACCACCACCGGCATGGGCACCGACCAGGGCAAGACCTCGAACGTGGCGGCGCTGGCGATCCTGGCCGAGGCGACCGGCGCCCCGATCCCGCAGGTCGGCACCACGACGTTCCGCCCGCCCTATACGCCGGTGGCGATGGGCGCGCTGACCGGCCGCACGGTCGGCCCGCTGCTGGATCCCGCGCGCTGGACCCCGATCCATCGCTGGCACGTGCGGGCCGGCGCGGTATTCGAGAACACGGGACAATGGCAGCGCGCGCGCTACTACCCGATGGCGGGCGAGGACATGCACGCGGCCGTCGAGCGCGAGGTCAGGGCGGCGCGCAACCTGGTCGGGCTGTTCGATGCCTCGACCCTGGGCAAGATCGACGTGAAGGGGCCGGACTCGGCCCGGTTCCTCGATCTGGTCTACACGAATTCCTGGAGCAAGCTCGCCGTCGGCCGCAGCCGCTATGGGTTGATGCTGCGCGACGACGGCTACATCTACGACGACGGCGTCACGACGCGGCTGGGACCGGAGCATTTCCTGGTCTCGACTACCTCCGGGAACGCCGCGCCGGTGCTATCTTTCATGGAAGACCTGCTGCAGACCGAATGGCCGCATCTGAAGGTGCGCCTGACCTCGGTGACCGAGCAGTTCGCCGTGGTGACCCTGTCGGGGCCGATGGCGCGCCGGCTGCTGGCCGAGTTGACGCGCGACATCGACCTCGCGCCGCAGGCTTTCCCGTTCATGACCGTGCGCGCCGGCGCCGTCGCCGGCATTCCCGTGCGCGTCTTCCGCGTCAGCTTCACCGGCGATCTGTCGTTCGAGATCCAGGCCAAGGCGAGTCACGGCCTGGCGCTGTGGCACGCCTGCCTTGCCGTGGGCGAGAAATACGGCATCACGCCCTACGGGCTGGAGGCGATGCACGTGCTGCGCGCCGAGAAGGGCTACATCATCGTCGGCCAGGAAACCGACGGCACCGCCACGCCCGACGACCTGGGCATGGGCGCGATGGTGGCCCACGCCAAGCCCGATTTCATCGGCAAGCGCGGGCTGAAGCGCGCCGAGCTGCTGCGGCCCGAGCGCAAGCAGCTCGTGGGCCTGAGGCTCGCCGACGGCGAGCACAAGCCGCTGCCCGAGGGGGCGCACCTGGTGAAGGACCCAGGGCTGCCGCCGCCCATGCCGATGCTGGGCCACGTGACCTCGAGCTACTACAGCCCCACGGTCGGCGCGCCGATCGCGCTGGCGATGATCAAGAACGGCCGCGCGCGGATGGACGAGGAGGTCTACGCGCCGCTGCCCGACCGCGTGGTGCGCGCGCGCGTGGTCGCGCCCTGCTTCTTCGACCCGGAAGGGAAGCGCCTGCATGGATAGCATGGGCATGGCTGACGCGATTCCACGCCTGGGCGCCCTCGACCATCTCGGCCTCGCGGCGCGCGCCCAGGGCGAAAAGGGCGCCGCCGGCGTTCACCTGGCCGAGCGCCGTTTCCTCGCCAAGCTGAACCTGCGCGGCGACTCCAGCGACCGCGGGTTCATGAGCGGGGTCGCCTCGGCGCTCGGTGGCGTCGAGCCCCCAATCGTTCCCAACACGGCCGCGCGCGCCGGCCGCTTCGACCTATTGTGGCTGGGGCCCGACGAATGGCTGGTCGTCGCGGCGGACGGGACCGAAGCGGAGCTGGAGGCGCGCCTCAACGCCGCCATCGGCGCCCATGGCGGAACCGTGACCGATGTCTCCGAGACGCGCACCACGATCGTCGTGTCGGGGCCGAGCGCGCGCGACATGCTGGCGAAGGGCTGCCCGCTCGATCTGCATCCCCGCGCCTTTGCGGGGGGCGCCTGCGCGCAAAGCCTGGTCGCCAAGGTCGGCGTGATCCTGCACCGCACCGACGCCGGGGCGGCGGGCGAACCCGCGCGGTTCGAGCTGCACGTGCTGCGCAGCTTCGCCGATTACCTCTGGCGCTTCCTCGAGGATGCCGGCCAGGAATACGGCGTGGCGGTGGTGGAGAAATAGGGCGCGCGCGTCCTCATGGTTCGACAGGCTCACCATGAGGACTAAGGGGATCGGTCGCGTAGAGACATTTCCTCATCCTGAGCCTGTCGAAGGATGAGGCGGGCGCCGGCCTACACCCGCTCGATCAGCGCCGCGATGCCCTGGCCGATGCCGATGCACATCGTGCAGACGGCGTAGCGGCCGCCGGTCTTGTGCAGCTCCATCGTCGCCGAGGCCGCCATGCGCGCGCCGCTCATGCCCAGCGGGTGGCCCAGCGCGATGGCGCCGCCGTTCGGGTTCACCTTTGGCGAATCGTCGGGCAGGCCGAGCTGGCGCGTGACGGCCAGGGCCTGGGCGGCGAAGGCCTCGTTCAGCTCGATCACGTCGATCTGGTCGATCTTCAAGCCCGCGCGCTCCAGCAGCTTCTGCGTCGCCGGCGCAGGCCCGATGCCCATGATGCGCGGCGGCACGCCGGCGGTGGTCATGGCGACGACGCGGGCGCGGGGCGTGAGGCCGTGGCGCTTGGCCGCGGCTTCCGACGCCACGATCATCGCCGCCGCGCCGTCGTTGACGCCCGATGCGTTCCCGGCCGTAACCGTGCCTCCCTTGCGGAACGGCGTGCCGAGCTTCGCCAGCGCCTCGATCGAGGTTTCGCGCGGATGCTCGTCGCGCTCCACCAGCGTCTTGGTTCCCTTGGGACCGGGCACCTCGACGCCGACGATCTCCTCCTTCAACCGGCCCGACGCGATCGACTTCAGGGCGCGTTGCTGGCTGCGCAGCGCGAATGCATCCTGGTCCGCGCGGGCGACCTGGAAATCCGCCGCCACGTTCTCGGCCGTCTCGGGCATCGCGTCGGCGCCGAACTTCTCCTTGAAGACCTTGTTGAGGAAGCGCCAGCCGATCGTGGTGTCGTAGATCTCGGCATTGCGCGAGAAGGCGGTCTCGGCCTTGGGCATCACGAAGGGGGCGCGGCTCATGCTCTCGACCCCGCCGGCGATGCCGATCGCGGCTTCGCCGGTCTTGATCTGGCGCGCCAGCGCGCCCACCGCCTCGAGCCCCGAGCCGCACAGCCGGTTGACGGTCAGGCCGGGAGTCGATTCCGGCAGGCCCGCCAGCAGCGCGGCGATGCGTGCGACGTTGCGGCTGTCCTCGCCGGCCTGGTTCGCGCAACCATAGATCACGTCGTCCAGCGCCGCCCAGTCGACCTTGGGATTGCGCTGGACCAGCCAGCGCATCGGCACCGCCGCCAGGTCGTCGGTCCTGACCGACGACAGCGCGCCGCCGAACCGGCCGATCGGCGTGCGGACCGCGTCGCAGATGAATGCCTCGGCCATGGGCGATGTCTCCTCGGTTTGCTCCAGGCGCGAGCAATATCCTTCCCCGTCCGACGCTGCAACCGTCGCCACCCCGGCGCATCGCGATGCGGGCGGCAATTTGAAGGTCGCTGCAGGGATACAATGTGCCGCGCGCCTCGGGTGGCCCAAGTTCAATTGACTCGCGCGCCGACGCGGCGATAGCATCGGCCGGCAAATCAAGCGCTTTCCGGGACAACCGGAAGCGACAGGTGAGGCACCTGCCGCGGGATCGTGAGCCAAAGGGCCAGCGGCCGACCTGGATCGGGTAGGGCGTACGGGGAATGCTGAAGTTCTTCGGCAAGCACGCGCTGTTCATGGTGGTCACGCTGGCCGCCGTGTCCTTCCTTGTCTTCGCCATGAACGAGTTCTCGCCGGGCGACGTCGCGCGCAAGGAGCTGGGCGCCTACGCGACGCAGGAGCAGGTCGAGCTGCTGAACAAGCGCCTCGGCCTCGACCGCCCGGTGGCGGTGCGCTACGTCGAGTACATCGGCAAGCTGATGTCGGGCGACCTCGGCTACTCGCAGCGGTACAAGGTGCCTGTGAGCGACATCATCTTCGACCGGCTGAAGAACACGATCTTCCTGGCCGCCGTCAGCTTCGCGCTGATCGTGCCCCTGTCGATGCTGCTGGGAGTCATCGCCGGCATGCGCGAGGGCTCGCTGTTCGACCGCGGCATCACGATCTTCGCGACCCTGGCGGCCTCGGTGCCCGAATTCGCGATGGGCGTCTTCCTGGCCTCGATCTTCGTGGTGTGGCTGAAGGTGCTGCCGGGCACGGCGACGCTCTTGCCCGACGCCGCCGGATGGTCGATCCCGGCCCAGCTCGTTCTGCCGGTGGCGGTGATCGTGCTCTACGACATGGGCTACGTCGTCAGCATGATCCGCGCCTCGATGGTCGAGGTGATGCAGCGTCCCTACATCCGCACCGCGGTGCTGAAAGGCATGAGCTTCCCGCGCGTCATCCTGCGCCACGCCGTGCGCAACGCCATGATCAACCCCGTGACCGTGATCATGCTGCAGATCAACTACCTGATCGCCGGCGTGGTGGTGGTGGAGACGGTGTTCGCCTATCCCGGCTTCGGACGCATGATGCTCGAGGCGGCGCTGTTCAAGGACATCGCGCTGATCGAGGCGGGGGCGCTGGTGGCGGTGTTCGTCTGCGTGTCGACGCAGATCCTCGGCGATCTCGCCTACATGACTCTCGATCCGCGCATCCGCGCATGAAGGGGGCACGATGACGCTGCAAACCACCGTCGACCGCGTCCTTCCCGCATCGCCGCCCCGCGCGGGCGCCTTGCGCAGCCTGCTGCGCAACCTAGCGCGCATCGCCGAGAACGTGCCGGCGATGGTGGGTTTCGCCATCGTGGCATTCTGGGTGCTGGCGGCGGTCTTCGCGCCGGTGATTTCGCCCTACGGTCCGAATACGAACAACATGGCGGCGCTGGCCTATCCCTATCCCAATGCCCAGCACTGGCTGGGCACCGACCATCTGGGGCGGGACATTCTCTCGCGCATCCTGTGGGGCGCGCGCACGGTCCTGCTGGTGGCTCCCGTGGCGGTGCTGGGTGCGGCGATCATCGGCTCGTTCCTGGGACTGATGGCGGGATACTATCGCGGCTGGGTCGACGGGCTGATCAGCCGCGTGGGCGACATCATCCTGTCCTTCCCGGTGATCATCCTCTACATGATCATCCTGGCCAAATTCGGCTCGTCGGCCGTCAACATCATCGTCGTCATCGCCGTCACCAAGGCGCCGATCATCGCGCGCATCGTGCGCGGCATCACCTTGGAGCTGCGCGAGCGCGACTACGTGATGGCGGCGAAGATGCGCGGCGAGTCCGCGCTCTACATCATGTTCTGCGAGATACTGCCGAACGCGCGGGGGCCGCTGATCGTCGATTTCTGCCTGCGCCTCGGCTACACGACCATCATCATCGGCGTGCTGGGCTTCCTCGGCATCGGCCTGCCGCCGCCCGACCCGGACTGGGGCGGCATGGTAAAGGATACCTATGGCATGATGCTGGTGTGGCCGCACATGTCGCTGTTCCCCTGCGCCGCCGTGTCGTCGCTGGTGATCGGCTTCAACCTGCTCGCCATCGGCCTGCGCGAGATATCGCTGCGTGACTGACGCAACGGCCGCCCCGCTGCTGGAATTCCGCGAGGCGCGCATCTCGTTCATGCTGCGCGCGGGCGAGGCGAACGTGATTCCGCGCCTGTCCTTCGCCATCCGGCCGGGCGAAGCGCTGGGGCTGGTGGGCGAATCCGGTTGCGGCAAGTCGACCGTGGCGCTGGCGACCATGCGCTATCTCGGTCGCGCCGGCCGCGTCACCAGCGGCAAGATCCTGTTCGAGGGCCAGGACATCTCCGCGATGGACGAAACGGCGCTCCGCGCGATCCGCGGGCGGCGCATGGCGATGGTCTACCAGGACCCGATGAGCAGCCTGAACCCGGTCAAGACGATCGGCGCGCAGCTCATGGAAGTGCCGATGATCCACGAAAGCGCCGATGCGGCCAAGGCGCGCGCGCTGGCGTTGAAGATGCTGGAAGAGGTCAAGCTGCCGGACGCCGCCTCGGTGATGGAGCGCTATCCGCACCAGCTCTCGGGCGGGCAGCAGCAGCGCGTGGTGATCGCGATGGCGCTGATCACCCAGCCTTCGCTCTTGATCATGGACGAGCCGACCACCGGTCTCGACGTCACGGTCGAGGCGGCGGTGCTGGACCTGGTGCGCGAGCTGCGCCAGCGCCACAACTCGGCGATCCTGTTCATCAGCCACAACCTGGGCACGGTGGTGCGGGTGTGCGACCGCATCGGCGTGATGTACG